>NZ_JAKEIO010000058.1 GCF_021474405.1 [Streptosporangium] indianense | reverse complement strand
GCTCCGGACCGCAGCCTGGCGGCGACCCGCGCGGTCATGCGCCCGCGTGCCGTGCCTCCGAGGCCGGGTTTCACCGTGCTGGAGAGACGGCCCGCCCGCGGTCCGGCCGGGTCCGCCGCCCGGCCGCCCCGGCCGGCGGCCCCGACACCGGCCCCGTCCGGCTGGCCGGCGCCCAGGTGCCCATCGGCCCGGGACCGCGCGTCGCCGACGTGCGCGCCGCCGCCGTCGCGGCACCCCGCCCGGAGGCCGCCCTCGCCGCGTCCTGGTCCAAGCCCCGCCCGGGCGTCAACGGCACCGACCCCGCCGTGGGCCCCGCCGTCGCCGCACCGGCCCCCGCCGCGGCACCGGAGCAGGCCGGCGGCTGGCGGCCCTGGCGCTTCCGCATGTCCAACGACGTCTGGGGCACCCCCTCGGTCGCCGACGACCTGGTCTACGTCACCTCCTTCGAGGTGCACGCCCTGGACGTCGCCACCGGCCGCCGCCGCTTCAAGACCCGGGACGTCGCCTGGTCCATGGCGGTCGCCGAGGGCCGCATCCACGCCTCCGACGGACCCACCCTGTTCGCCCTGGACGCCCGCGAGGGCGGCGACCTGTGGCGCCTGCAGACCGACGCCTGGGTCTACTCGCTCAAGGCCGGCCGCGGCACCGTCGTCACCGGCACCCGCGGCGGCGGCGTCCAGGGCTGGGAGGCATCGAGCGGCCAGAAGCTGTGGGAGATCACCGGCTGCCAGACCGACTTCGAGTCCCCCGAGGCCGGACCCGCCCTGCACGACGGCACGGTCTACGTGTGGCAGGACGCCCGGCTGCGCGCCCTGGACGCCCGCACGGGCGACGAGCGCTGGTCGTACCCGATCGGCGACACGGCCTCCTGCGGCGGCGTCCCGGTCCGGCTCACCCAGGCCTCCGACGGCTACGTCTACGTCTGCGCCGGCACCCGCGTCCTCGCCCTCGACGTGGCCGCCGGGCATGTCAAGTGGCACTTCGAGGCCCCGGCCGTGTTCCTCTGCCCGCCCACCTTCGTCCCCGGCCCGGCCGTCACCGGCGGCGGCGTCTACCTCGCCGACTACCTCGGCACGGTCTACGCCCTCGACGCCACCGACGGCCGCGACCGCTGGCGCATCGCCACCGAGGCCCGCTCCTGCGTCGACCCCGTCCTGGTCGCCGCCGGTCACGTCCACGTGGGCAGCGGCAAGGGCCTGTACACGCTCGACGCGGTCACCGGCACACCCAAGTGGCGCTTCCAGGCGGGCGGCGACATCGTGGGCGCCCCCTCGGTCGCCGAGGGCCGGATCCACTTCGGCTCCACCGACCACCTGCTCTACACCCTGAAGGCCGACGACGGCCGGCTCCGCTGGAAACTCGCCACCGGCGGCGAGATCACCGGCTCCCCGGTCGTCCGGGACGGGGTGGTGTACGCGTGCAGCAAGGACCGCTGCGTCTACGCGCTCGACGCGGAGAAGGGCACGGGCACGGCGCGCACCGCCTGACCGGCCCGGGACGGCCGTCGCACCGGCGTACGGAAGGGGCTCCGGACGGCGGCCGTCGCTCGCAGGGGAGCGGACCGTTCACCGCTTCCACCCCAGACGCTACGCCGGGCACGCTCCGGTCGCCACGCGGTGACATGACCGTGACAGGCGATCACTAGGCTCTCCGGCATGCAGACACGGGGGAGCAGACTCAGGTTCACGGCGGTGCTGGTCATGGTGGTCCTGGCACTGACCGGTTTCTCGTCCGGCCGGGGCCGGGGCGGCAGCCACGGTCACGGTGGCGGGGGAGGCGGGTGCAGCAGCTCCAGCCAGGACCACGACAGTTCGAGCTCGTCCAGCTCGGGTGGCTCCTACGGCTCCAGCGGCGGTTCCTACGGCTCCGACGACGATGACTACAGCGGCAGCTCCGGCAGCTCCGGTGGCAGCTCCTCCACCCGCAGGCCCGACTACGGCTCCACGCCGACGTCCTCCTCCGGCTCCGGCAGCGGGAAGGCGCTCAAGGACGGCACCGCGCGGCTGGTGCGCTGCGCGACCCCCGCGGCTCCCTACGCGACCGTCGAGGTCAGCAACCCCAACGGCCGCGCGGCGGACTTCTCCGTCTCGGTGACCTTCGAGGACGAGCGCGGCATCACCGTCGTCGACCGGTACGGGGACGTCACGGTCCCCGCGCACGGCAGGGCCACCGTCGACGTCCGCGTGGGCGGAGCGGGCCTGGTGGACTCGGTCGACCACTGCGAGGTCGACGGCCAGGCCCTCGTCGACGACTGACCGGCCCGGGCGACGGGACGTCAGACCCGCAGGTCGTACGCCCTTGACGTGGATCATCCGATGCTCAACCACGCCCCGGGCATAGGTGTGCAGAGGGAAACGATTTCCTAGCGCAACCGGTACTGCCGCGACCGTCCTGCGAACAACCGGGCCTGCCGCTCACCCGCCGCGTTCCCGAGTGCGATCAAATGGGGCGCCTGTGCGAACCCCTGCGCCCGGCCCGCCTCACTCGCGGCCCACAGCGCCCGCACGGTGCCCTGCACGGCCTCGGCCGGATACCCGGCGAGGACGGTGGCGCAGGCGGTCGCCGCGGCCGGCGCCCCGCCCTCCGCGACGAGTTCCGACACCAGGCCCACCTCGTACGCCCGCCGGGCCGAGATCCGCTCCGCCGTGCCCATCAACGCCATCCGGGCGACCTCCCCGTACGGCATGCGCTGGGCCATGAGCACGGACTCGTAGGCGCTGACCATGCCGTACGTGGTGTGCGGGTCGAAGAACGAGGCGGTGGTGTCGGCGACGACGAACTCCGCCTCGCCGAGCAGGTAGAAGGCGCCTCCGCAGGCCATGCCCTGCACGGCGGCGACGACCGGCTTCCACAGGTCGTTCGCCTTCGGCCCGATGCCGAGCAGCGGATCGTCCTGCGCATAGGGCGAGTTGGGCTGCGGTACGACGGCGTCCCGGTCGATGCCGGTGCAGAAGGCGCGCTCACCGGCCCCGGTGAGGACGATCGCCCGCACGGAGTCGTCGAACCGCAACTCCTGCCAGGCGGAGGCCAGTTCGTCGGCCATGGCGAGGTCGACGGCGTTGAGCCGCCCGGGCCGGTTCAGCGTCACGACGGCGACCCCGCTGTCCTGGTCGGTCCTCACGAGGACACTGCTCATGACCGCTCCGGAACCCACTGGACGAGCCCGTCGTGGAAGACGGCCCGCACCCGCACCCCGATGCGCAGGTTCTCCACCGGGAAGGAGCCCAGCGGCTGTCCGGCTCCGGTGACCAGATTGCCCACCAGCCGGATGCGGGGCGCCTCGTCCAGCTCGACGACGACCACGTTGTACGGCGCCTGCGCCGCGTAGTCGGGCAGCAGCGGCGGATGGGCGACGACGTACGACCAGACCCGGCCGCGGCCGGACACCGGCCGCCACTCGCTGTCGAAGGACTGGCAGTGCGGACAGCAGGGCCGGGGCGGGAAGCGCGGCTCGCCGCACGCGGCGCACGCCTGGACGCGCAGTTCGCCCTGGGCGGCGTACTCCCAGAAGGGGGCACCGTCGGTGTCGGGGACGGGACGCAGCATCGGTGGCTCCTCAACTCCTCAGCAGCAGCGCGGAGGTCGGGACTCCTTCGCCCGCCGTGACCAGACATACGGAGGCGCCCGGCACCTGCGCGGTACTGGTCCCGCGCAGCTGCCTGACCCCCTCGTTGATGAGGTTGAAACCGTGGACGTAGGCCTCGGACAGGCCGCCCCCGCCGGTGTTCAGCGGCAGCAGCCCGCCGGTCTCCAGCGCCCCGCCCTCGGTGAACGCCCCGCCCTCGCCGCGCCCGCAGAAGCCGTAGCCCTCCAGAGAGAGCAGCACCAGGGGCGTGAAGGCGTCGTAGATCTGGGCGACGTCGACGTCCTCGGGGGTCAGATCGGAGTGCTTCCACAGGTGCCGGGCGGCGGCCCAGGCGGGGCCCGTGAGGGGGTCGTCGTTCCAGTAGTTGACCATGCCGTGGTGCTGGGCGGGCAGCGACTGGGCGGCGGAGTGGACGTACACGGGCCGGTGCCGGCAGTCGCGGGCGCGCTCGGCGGAGACCACGACGCAGGCCAGCGCCCCGTCGGTCTCCAGGCAGTTGTCGAAGAGGCAGAGCGGCTCGCTGATCCAGCGGGAGGTCATGTACATCTCGCGGGTCAGGGGCCGGTCGTACATGATCGCGTCGGGGTTCTGGTTGGCCCGGTTGCGGCAGGCCAGGGCGACGTTGAACAGGTGGTCCCGGGTGGCGCCGTACTCGTGCATGTAGCGGCGGGTGAGCATCGCGATCTCGTCGGCGGGCCTGAGCAGTCCGTACGGGCGGGTCCACTGCGCCGGGGTCGGGAGCTGGACGGTGGTGCTGGTCCAGGGCCGGGGCCCGCTGCCCCGCTTGCGGGAGCGCCACGCCACCCCGACGCTCGCCTGCCCGGCGGCGACGGCGGCGGCGAGATGGGCGACGGTGGCGCACGAACCGCCGCCCCCGAAACCGACCTTGCTGAAGAACGTCAGATCGCCGAAGCCGCAGGCCTTCGCCAGCTCCACCTCGTCCGTCTCCTCCATGGTGTAGGAGGCGAGGGCGTCGACCTCGCCGGGCGCGATCCCGGCGTCGTCGAGAGCGGCCAGGACGGCGCGGCAGGCGAGGGTGCGTTCGTCCTCCGGGAGCCGTTTGGCGAAGGGCGTCCGGCCTATGCCGACGAGAGCGGTGGCGTCCTTGAGGCCTCCCGATCCTGCTGCCATGCTGCGCGCACCTCCGGGGCCGAACCGTCACTGACAGGTCGTCAGATTACCGATAATCTGACGGGCAGTCAGCTCCTACGTCGTCGGGAGGCGCACTGTGCGAGCGGATACGGCATGGGCGAGCATCCCCGCCCTGGTCAGGGCGGCGGCCGAGCGGTACGCGGACACCGAAGCCGTCGTCGAGGGCCGGACCCGCGTCACCTACGCGGAACTGGGCGCGCGCGTGGAGCGCGCGGCGGCGGCCTGCCTCGCGACCGGGCTGGAACCGGGCGACCGGGTCGGCATCTGGGCCCCGAACTCCCTCGACTGGATCGTCGGCGCCCTGGGCGCGGTCTCGGCCGGGGCGGTGCTCGTCCCGCTCAACACCCGCTTCAAGGGCGCCGAGACGGCGGACGTACTGCGCCGCAGCGGCGCCCGGCTGCTGTTCGTGACCGGCACGTTCCTCGGCACCTCGTACGTGGCGTCCCTGCGCAGGGCGGCCGGCGACGGCCCGGGCGCCGGCCCCCTGCCCGGCCTGCCCGCCCTGCACCACGCGGTCGTCCTCTCGGACGACGCCCCGCCCGGCTTCCTCACCTGGAAGGACTTCCTGGCCGCAGGGGAGGGGGTGGCGACGGCGGACGTCCGGGAGCGCTCCGCCGCCGTGGAGGGAACCCGGCCCTCGGACATCATCTTCACCTCGGGCACGACCGGCCGCCCCAAGGGCGCGGTCATCACCCACGAGCAGACCCTGCGCGCCTACGACATCTGGAGCGAACTGGCGGGCCTCACCCGGGGCGACCGCTACCTGATCGTCAACCCCTTCTTCCACACCTTCGGTTACAAGGCCGGAGTGATCGCCTGCCTCATGCGGGGCGCGACGATGATCCCCCAGCCGGTGTTCGACGTGACCACCGTCCTGGCCAACATCGCCGCCGAGCGGGTCTCCGTCCTCCCCGGCCCCCCGACCCTCCTCCAGTCCCTCCTCGACCACCCCGCACGCGCCGCCCACGACCTGTCGTCCCTCCGGCTGGTCGTGACGGGAGCGGCCGTCGTACCACTGCGCCTGGTGGAACGTCTGCGCAGAGAACTCGGCATCGGCACCGTCCTCACCGCGTACGGCCTCTCCGAGGCGAGCGGCGTCGTCACGATGTGCCGGCGCGGCGACGCCCCGACCGTGATCGCGTCCACGTCGGGCCGGGCCATCCCCGGCACGCGGCTGCGCGTCGCGGACCCCGAGGGCCGGCCCCTCCCGCCCGGCGTGCCCGGCGAGGTCCTGGTCCGCGGCTTCCACGTCATGACCGGCTATCACGAGGACGAGCAGGCCACCGCCGAGGTGCTGACCCCCGACGGCTGGCTGCGCACCGGCGACATCGGCGTCCTGGACGAGGCGGGCAACCTGCGCATCACCGACCGCCTGAAGGACATGTTCATCGTCGGCGGCTTCAACGCCTACCCCGCCGAGATCGAGCAGCTCCTGTGCCTCCACCCGGACGTGGCCGACGCGGCGGTGATCGGCGTACCCGACACC
The DNA here is from genome assembly GCF_021474405.1 of [Streptosporangium] indianense. Classification (GTDB taxonomy): domain Bacteria; phylum Actinomycetota; class Actinomycetes; order Streptomycetales; family Streptomycetaceae; genus Streptomyces; species Streptomyces indiaensis. The sequence continues at coordinate 39,855 of NZ_JAKEIO010000058.1, read as the reverse complement.
CGCCTCGGAGAGGTCGGCCGGGCCTACGTCGTACGCCGCCCCGGCGCCCTGCTCACCGCCGACGACCTGATCGCCTGGTCCCGCAGGGAGATGGCGAACTACAAGGTCCCCAGAAGCGTCGAGTTCGTCGCGGAACTGCCGCGCAACGCGAGCGGGAAGGTGGTGAAGGGCGCGCTGCGGGAGGCGGTCAACGGCCGGGCGGCAGGGCCGGGGTTCCGGTGACCGACATCATCAGGGAGTACAGGGTGGTGTCGGCGGCGATGAACAGGCGGTTGCGGCGGGCCCCGCCGAAGCGGACGTTGGCGACGGTGCCGGGTACCAGGATGCGGCCGAGCAGCGTGCCGTCGGGGTCGTAGCAGTGCACGCCCCCGTCCATGGCGGCGGCCCACAGCCGTCCCTCGTCGTCGAACCGGATGTTGTCGAAGGTGCCGTGCGCGCACGCGGCGAACACCTCGCCGCCACAGAGCGAGGTGCCGTCCTCGCCGACGTCGAAGACGCGGATGTGGTTGGCCAGGCTGTCGGACACGTACAGCCGCCGCTCGTCCGGTGAGAAGACCAGCCCGTTGGGCCCCTGGAACCCGTCCGCGACCAGCCGCACCTCGCCGTTCGCGGGGTCGGCGCGGTAGACGTTGCGGGCGCCGATCTCGCTCTCGGCGCGGTGCCCCTCGTAGTCGGTGGCGATCCCGAACTCCGGGTCGGAGAACCACACCGACCCGTCCGACCTCACCACGGCGTCGTTCGGGCTGTTGAGCCGCTTGCCCCGGAACCGCTCGGCGATCACGGTGACCGACCCGTCGTGCTCGGTCCGGGTCACCCGCCGGTTGCCCTGCTCACAGGTGACGAGGCGGCCCTGGGAGTCCAGGGTGTTGCCGTTCGGGTACCCGGCGGGGGAGCGGTAGACGCCGACGGCCCCGGTGGTCTCGTCCCACCTCAGCAGCCGGTCGTTGGGGATGTCGCTCCACACGAGATACCGCCCCGCGGGGACGTACACCGGCCCCTCCGCCCACCGGCACCCCTCGTACAGCGTCTCCAGCCGCGAGTCCCCCGCCTGGCACCTGCCGGTCCGGAACCGCTCGTCGAGCGTCTCGTAGAGGTGGGGCTGCTCGCCGGGCATGGGGCCGCCTTCAGGTGTGGAGCGACGGTGATCTGCGCCGACCCACTATCGCGCGCTCCGGTCCGTGACGCACGTCGCCGGGCCGACGGCGCTCCCGGCCGGTATGGTAAGCGGTATGGCAACGAAGAAGTACACCGTGACGCTGCCGGAGGAGCTCGCCGAGGAGATCCGGCACCAGGTCGGTGCCGGCGGCTTCAGCGCCTATGTCACGCGGGCCATAGAGCGCCAACGCGAGCTGGACCGGCTGGGAGAGCTGGTGACCTGGCTGGAAGCGGAGCACGGCCCCGTCACCGACGAGGAGCTCGCCTCGGCTGAGGCCGAGCGCAGGGAGTTCGAGCGCCACTTCGCGGAGCAGGGCCCGGGGCCGGCCGGCGAGCGGCACCGGAAGGCGAGCTAGTGGTTCCGTCCTGCTACGTGCTGGACTGCGAGGCGCTGTCGCGGGTCGTCCTGGGCGACCGGGTGATGCTCGCGCGGCTCAAGGATGCGCACCGATCCGGCATCCGTGTCGTGACCGGCTCGATGACGCTGATCGAGGCGTATCACGGCCGGGTGAAGGGTGCGGCCTGGGCATGGGCGATGTCGCGCGTCGTCGTGGAACCCGTGACCAATGAGGTCGCCGACGCGGCGGTCGCCCTGCTCCAGGACACCGGCCTGTACGGCCACAAGTACGCGATCGACGCGGCCCTGGCCGTGATCGCGAGCCGGCAGCCCGCGGGCGTGGTGCTCTTCACGTCCGACGAGGACGCCATGGGGAAGCTGTGCGGGCCGGGAGTGCGGGTCGTTTCGCTCTGAAGCGACGCCCCTGCCCGCGGACACACCTCGGCCGCGGCGGCTCCCCCTCCGCGCCGCCGCGGCCGATCCCCCGGTTCCGGTGGCTTACTTCGTCGGCTTGAACGGCTCCGACGTGGCGTGCAGGTCCTTCGTCTCCAGCGGCTCGTCCGTGGCGTGCAGGTCCTGCTTCTTGACGGCGCCCCCGTCCGTCGCGTGCAGGTCCTCGGTCTCCAGCGGCTCGTCCGTGGCGTGCAGGTCCTGCGGCTTGAGCTCGTCGCCCATGTTCGTCAACTCCCCTTGGCTTAAATGAGGCAGTGCGGTCGGCGGGCCCGTCCGGTCACTCCCCCGAGGGTGGCCGGGCGGGCCCGCCCGGGCCTCGCCCCGGACATCAGGGCGGGGCCCGTGCGACGACCCGTCTGCCCCCCGACGCGACGGATCGACTGCGTCCATCATGGCGGGGGGCGATAAACGAATGATGAACGCCCCGGCGAACCCTCAGGCCGCCTGCACCGGGGACAGCAGCGCCCGCACCTCGGCGGCCTCGGGCGAGCCCAACTCCTCGTAGATGGCGGCCGCTTCCTGCCAGCAGACATGAGCCCGGCCGGTCTGGCCGATACCGCTGAGCGCGCGCCCGAGGACCGTGAGGACATTGCCCCGCCGCCACTCCCCGCCGATCCCGCGCAGCACCGTGAGCGCCATCTCGGCATTCGCCGCGGCCCGCGCCGCACGCCGGGCGGCGAGATCCACCTCGGCCAGCCGGAACAGGCTCATGCCCTCCCAGAGGCGCTGCCTGCTGTCGCGGAACACCTCCAGCGCCTCCTGGAGGCGGTCGGCCGCCTTGCCCAGTTCGCCGCTCTGGGTGAGAGCGAGCCCCAGGGCGTAGCGGGCGTTCGCCCCGCGCATCGAGTTGCCCAGGCCGTCATAGATGTCGAGGCCCTGCCGGGCCAGCGCGACAGCGCTCTGGGTGCGCCCGGTCGCGAGATGGATCCGGGAGAGGTTGCAGAGGGCGGCGGCCTCGCCGGGGCGGTCACCCAGGGCCCGGAAGTGCTCGATGGCCCGGGAGAGGTGCTCCTCGCCGTCGGTGTGCCGGTTCTGGTACAGCGCGATGATGCCGCGCGCGTTGCGGGCCCAGCACACCGGGAGCAGGTCGTCCGACTCCTGCGCGAGCAGGATGGCCCGCTCCGCCTCCTCCTCGGCCCGTTCGAAACGGCCGCTCACGTGGTGGACGTTGACGAGCGTCATCAGGGCCCGTGCCTCCGCCCGTCCGAGGCCGTGCGAGCGGGCCGCTCCCACGAGTGCCTCGGCCGTCGCCTCGTACTCCCGGGAGTTGGCCCCCGACTCGGACAGGTCGTGCGCGGCCCACAACATGTCGATGGCCCGGGCCAGGCTCTCCGGCTGCCCCGCGGACTGCCGTGCGCAGGCGAGGAGGCACATGGCCTCCGCGTACAGCCAGTCCTGCGCCGCGTGCCGGTCGTCGAACCGAAGCCCCGGATACGACGTGGGCTCCAGATGGTCCACCAGCCGGTCGCCCGGCCGCTCGATCGCGTACACGCCGGCCGCGGACGCCAGGTAGAAGTCCAGCAGCCGGGACAGCGCCGCTCCCCGTTCGCCGGGAGGCAGTTCGTCCCGCTCCGCGCACGCACGCGCGTAGAGCCGCACCAGGTCGTGGAAGCGGTAGCGGCCGGGGGCCGCCGATTCGAGGAGGGAGGTGTCCACCAGGGACTCCAGCAGATCCTCCGTGTCCTCGGCCGGCAGGTCCAGAACCGCCGCCGCGGCGGTGACGGAGATGTCGGGGCCGTCCGCCAGGCCGAGCAGGCGGAACGCGCGGGCCTGGGCGGGCTCCAGCTGGCCGTAGCCGAGCTCGAAGGTCGCCTTGACGGCCAGGTCGCCGGCCTGCAGTTCATCCAGGCGGCGGCGCTCGTCGGCGAGCTTCGCCGCGAGGACCGACACCGTCCAGGTGCGGCGGGCCGCCAGGCGGGACGCCGCGATGCGGATCGCCAGCGGCAGGAAACCGCAGGCGGCCACCACGTCCAGCGCGGCCTTCCGCTCGGACGCCACCCGCTCCTCGCCCACGATCTTCGTGAACAGGGCCAGCGCCTCGTCCGGGGACATCACGTCGAGGTCGATCAGGTGGGCGCCCGCCAGGTCCAGCATCCGCACCCGGGAGGTGATCAGCGCGGCGCAGCCGTCCGTGCCGGGAAGCAGGGGGCGCACCTGGGCTGCGTCCCGGGCGTTGTCCAGCAGGACCAGCACCCGGCGCCCCGCCAGGACCGAGCGGTACAGGGCCGCGCGCTCCTCCAGGGAGTCGGGGATCGCCGAGTCGGCCGTGCCGAGGGCGCGCAGGAAGGAGCCGAGGACCGTCTCCGGTTCCGCCGCCCGGGCGCCCGCACCCTGGAGGTCGACGTACAACTGCCCGTCGGGGAAGGCCGTGCGGGCCTGCTGCGCCACGTGCACCGCGAGGGTCGTCTTGCCGACGCCGCCGATGCCCGCGAGGGCCGAGACCGCCATGACCCGTCCCTCGGCGGAGGTGAGGATGTCGCCGAGTTCACGGACGAACGCGGAGCGGCCCGTGAAGTCGGGCACGGTGGCGGGCAGTTGTGCCGGGCGGACGGGGACGGCGGCCGGCTCGGGCGCCGGGGAGGAGGGCTCCGCCAGCGAGGGGTCCGCCTGGAGGATCCGCTGCTGCAGCTCGCTCAGGCCGGGGCGCGGGTCCACGCCGAGTTCGTCGGCGAGCAGGCGGCGGGTGTCGGCGTACACGGCGAGTGCCTCGGCCTGGCGGCCGCTGCGGTAGAGCGCCAGCATCAGGAGCTCGCGCAGCCGCTCGCGCAGGGGGTGGGCGGCGGTGAGAGCCGTGAGTTCGGAGACCGCCTCGGCGTGGGAGCCCTGCTCCAGGTCCATGTCCAGCCGCGATTCGAGCAGTTGGAGCCGCCACTCCTCCAGACGGACACGCTGGGCTTCCGCGTAGGGGCCGGGCACGCCGGCCAGTGTCTCCCCGTCCCACAGGGCGAGGGCGCGGCGCAGGGTGGTGCGGGCGTGGCTGAGGTCGCCCGCGGAGCGGGCCTTCTCCGCCTCGGTCGCCAGGTCCTGGGCGACGGTGAGGTCCAGGGCGCCCTCGGCGAGGTCGCGGACCGCGTAGCCGCCGGACTCGCTGACCAGGACGGCGGAGGCGGTGCCGCCCGACCGGCGTGCCTCGCCGCCCGGGTCCAGCACCTTGCGCAGGCGGGAGGCGTAGGTCCGTACCGCCGCCAGGGCCTGCGAGGGCGGTTCCTCGCCCCACAGGGCGTCGATCAGTTCCGCCGCCGTGGCGGTGCGGCCCTCGCGCAGCAGCAGGGCGGCGAGCAGCGCGCGTTGCTGGGGGGATCCGGTGCTGACGGGCTCGTCGCCGCGCCAGGCGCGCACGGGGCCGAGCACTCCGAAACGCAGCGCCACGGCCTGTGCCGGTCCGGCCGGGCCGGTCGTCGTCACCGGCTCCGGCGTGGAGTCGTGACGCCGCTGCTCCGGTACGCGCGGCACACCCTTCGGTACACCGTCCATGCAGTCCCCCTAGACATCCTGAGCAACCAGGCCAGTTTGCCTTGTGGGCGGCGGATACGTCAGCCGTGGGAGACACCGATCACAGGGCGACGCGGGGAGTCCACCGGGTCTGCACCATCTCTTCGCACGCACCCGGCCGCACCCGCGCGCATCACGCCATCGCGGCCGGAACCGACCTCCGCCCACACAGCTGACGCCCCGTCAGATCAGCGCTACCGTGACGCCATGGACACCCACGACAGCACCTTTCCGCTGATCATCTCCGTGGACGACCACACCGTGGAGCCCGCCGGCGTCTGGCAGGAGCGGCTTCCGGGGAAGTACCGGGACGTCGGGCCGCGGATCGTGCGGGCTCCCGTGAAGGAGATGACCTTCCTCGGGGGGCGCTTCAAACCGGTCATGGGGCAGCCCGGGGACGACGGGCCCGTCGGGGACTGGTGGGTCTACGAGGACCTGCGGCGGCCGCTGACCCGGCTCGACACCGCCGTCGGGTACGACAGGGACGAGATCCGGCTGGAGGTCATCACCTACGAGCAGATGCGCCCCGGCTCCTACGACGTCACCGCGCGGCTCGCCGACATGGACGTCAACCACGTCCAGTCCGCCCTGTGTTTCCCCACGTTCCCGCGCTTCTGCGGCCAGACCTTCACCGAGGCGAAGGACCACGAGCTGGGCCTGCTCTGCGTCCGGGCCTACAACGACTGGATGGTGGAGGAGTGGTGCGGCCCGGACGCGCACGGGCGGCTCATCCCCCTGCCCATCGTCCCTCTGTGGGACGCCGGGCTGGCCGCGGCAGAAGTCCGGCGCAACGCCGCCCGCGGCGTCCGTGCCGTCGCCTTCTCCGAGATACCGCCCTTCCTCGGACTGCCGTCCGTCCACACCGACGACTGGGACCCCTTCCTCGAAGCCTGCGACGAGACCGGCACGGTCGTCGCCATGCACATCGGCTCCAGCAGCCGCATGCCGTCCACCTCCGAGGACGCCCCGCCCGCCGTCGGCTCCACCATCACGTACGCCAACTGCTGCTTCTCCATGGTCGACTGGCTGATGAGCGGCAAGTTCGAACGCTTCCCGAACCTCAAGGTCATGTACGCCGAGGGGCAGATCGGCTGGATCCCCTACATCCTGGAGCGGGCCGACGTCGTGTGGGAGGAGAACCGCGGCTGGGGCGGCGTCGCCGACAAGGTGCACCGGCCGCCGTCCCAACTCTTCGCCGAGCACGTGTACGGCTGTTTCTTCGACGACGCCTTCGGGCTGCGCAACATCGACTCCATCGGCGTCGGCAACGTTCTCTACGAGACCGACTACCCCCACTCCGACTCCACCTGGCCCAAGTCCCGGGAGGTCGGGGAGGCGCAGATGGGGCACCTGGCGCCCGACGTGGTCGAGCGGATCGTGCGCGGCAACGCCATCGAGCTGCTCGGGCTGACCCCCGAGGGCCTGTGGCCGGGCGCCGGCGGGGGTGCGCGGTGATCCTGCGGTACGGGATGCAGCTTCCCGTCCAGTCGCAGAGCACCCTGTACGCCGAGGGCTGGGAGGCGGCGGCCGGGCCGGAGGACCTGCTGGAGATCGCCCGCGCCGCCGACCGGGCCGGGTTCGACTACCTCGCGAGCTGCGACCACGTCGGCATCCCCCGCCGGCTCGCCGCCGCGATGAGCACCGTCTGGTACGACCCCGTCGCCACCCTCGCCTTCCTGGCCGCCGCCACCGAACACATCCGGCTGCTCAGCCACGTCGCGATCGTCGGTCTGCGGCACCCCCTGCTCACGGCCAAGCAGTACGCGACCCTGGACCGGCTGAGCGGAGGCCGGCTGGTCCTCGGGGTCGGCGCCGGCCACGTCCAGGAGGAGTTCGAGGCCCTGGGCGTCGACTTCCGCGGGCGCGGGGCCGTGCTGGACGAGTCGATCGACGCGCTGCGCGCCGCCCTCGGACCCGACGAGTTCCCCGAGCACCACGGCAAGCGGTACGCGTTCGAGGGGCTCGGACAGCGGCCCCGCCCCGTCCAGGACCCCGTCCCCCTGTGGGTCGGCGGCTCCTCGCCCGCCGCCGTGCGGCGGGCCGCGCTCAAGGGCGACGGCTGGCTGCCGCAGGGCGATCCCAGGGACCGGCTGCCCGGGCAGATCGCCCGCATCAGGGAGGTGCGTGAACAGGCCGGCGCGATGGGCGCGTTCACCGTGGGGGCCATCACCGAGCCGCTGTACGTGGGCACGCCCCGCTGGGAGGTGGGGCGCCGCACCCTCACCGGCGGTCCGCTTGAGCTCGCCGAGTCGCTGCGGGCGTACCGGGCGATGGGGGTGCACCAGATCCAGGTGCGGTTCCGCAGCCGGAGCCGCAGTGAACTCATCGACCAGATCGCGGCGTTCGGCGCCGAGGTCGCTCCCGAGCTGTGAGGAGACCCCATGGGCAGGCTCGACGGACGGGTCGTCATCGTCACCGGCGCCGCACGCGGCCAGGGCGAGCAGGAGGCCCGGCTGTTCGCGGCCGAGGGCGCCCGGGTGATTCTCGGGGACGTCCTCGACGACCAGGGCGAGGCCCTCGCGAAGGAGATCGGAGGGCGGTACGTCCATCTGGACGTGGGCCGGCAGGAGGACTGGCGGGCCGCCGTCACCGCCGCCAAGGACGCCTACGGCCACGTCGACGGGCTGGTCAACAACGCCGGGATCCTGCGTTTCAACTCCCTCCTCGACACGCCCCTCGACGAGTTCATGCAGGTCGTGCAGGTCAACCAGGTGGGCTGCCTGCTCGGCATCAAGGCGGTCGCCCCGGAGATGACCGACGGGGGCACGATCGTGAACACCGCCTCCTGCACGGGCCTGACCGGGATGGCGGCGGTGGGTTCCTACGCGGCGACCAAGCACGCCGTGGTCGGTCTGACCCGGGTCGCGGCCCTGGAGCTGGCGGGGCGCGGGATACGGGTCAACGCCGTCTGTCCGGGGGCGATCGACACCCCGATGGCCAACCCGGCCCGGCTCGACCCGGACGCCGACCCGGAGGAGACGGCGAAGGGCCTCGACCGGCTGTACCGCAAGCTCGTGCCGCTGGGCAGGGTCGGCCGGCCCGAGGAGGTGGCGAGGCTCGCGCTGTTCCTGACCTCGGAGGACTCCTCGTACATCACGGGCCAGCCGTTCGTGATCGACGGCGGGTGGCTGGCCGGGGTCACCGTTATCTGACGGACCATCAGCTATTGACGCCCCCCGGGGCCGGTGGAACAGTCGGAGCCATCATCTGACGCTTCGTCAGAACTGACCGTGGGGCGGTGAACCTCCTTGGAATTCGGCATCTTCGTTCAGGGATACGTCGGCAAACGGGCCGAGACCGACCCGCTCGCCGAGCACAAGGCGCTGATGGAGGAGACCGAGTACGTCATCCAGGCGGACAAGTCCGGCTTCAAGTACGCCTGGGCGTCCGAGCACCACTTCCTGGACGAGTACTCGCACCTCTCCGCCAACGACGTGTTCCTCGGCTACCTGGCGCACGCGACCGAGCGGATCCACCTCGGCTCGGGGATCTTCAACCCGCTCGCCCCGGTCAACCACCCCGTGAAGGTTGCAGAGAAGGTCGCCATGCTCGACCACCTCAGCGGCAACCGCTTCGAGTTCGGCAGCGGCCGGGGCGCCGGGTCCCACGAGATCCTCGGGTTCATGCCGGGGGTGACCGACATGAACCACACCACGGAACTCTGGGAGGAGACCATCGCCGAGTTCCCCAGGATGTGGCTCCAGGACGAGTACCAGGGCTTCCAGGGCAAGCACTGGTCACTCCCGCCGCGCAAGGTCCTGCCCAAGCCGTACGGCGGCTCCCACCCGGCGATGTGGTACGCGGCCGGGTCGCCGCCGTCGTACGCGATGGCCGCGAGGAAGGGCCTCGGCGTGCTCGGCTTCAGCGTGCAGAAGGTCTCCGACATGGAGTGGGTGCTGGAGCAGTACAAGACGGCGATCGTGGACGCGGAGCCGGTCGGGGACTTCGTCAACGACAACGTCATGGTGACGACGACCGCGATCTGTGCGCCGACCCACGCGGAGGCCGTGCGCATCGCGGCGAGCGGGGGGTTGCACTATCTGCCCTCGCTGGTGTTCCGGTACCACGACACGTTCCCGCGGCCCGAGGGGTTCCCGGTGTGGCCGGAGACGTTGCCGGAGTACACCGAGGAGTTCGTGGAGGTGCTGATCGAGGAGGAGTTGCTGATCTGCGGGGATCCGGACGAGGTGCTGCGGCAGTGCGAGCGGTGGGAGCGGGCCGGGGCGGACCAGTTGAGTTTCGGATTGCCGGTGGGGGTGCCGAAGGAGGAGACGTTGCAGACGATCCGGCTGGTCGGGGAGTACGTGATTCCCAAGATCGATACGGATCCTGTGCATCGGACTTCGCGGTTCCGTCGGGGTGGTTGAGCGTTCGTTGGCGGGTGCGGGTGCGTCGTGGCTTGTCGCGCAGTTCCCCGCGCCTCTGAGCAGGACATCTCACCGGAGTGGAGAGGAAGCCCCCCATGCTCGATCACGTCATCAAGGGCGCGACCGTCGTGGACGGGACGGGTGCCCCGGCGTTCACCGCCGACGTCGGCGTACGAGACGGCCGGATCGCCGTCATAGGCCAGGTCACCCAGGAAGCCCGCACCACCGAGGACGCCACCGGGCTCGTCCTCACGCCCGGGTTCGTCGACCCGCACACCCACTACGACGCCCAGCTCTTCTGGGATCCGTACGCCACGCCGTCGCTCAACCACGGGGTCACCACCGTCGTCGGCGGCAACTGTGGGTTCACGCTCGCGCCGCTGCATCCCGGGCGGCCCGAGGACGCCGACTACACGCGGCGGATGATGTCCCGGGTCGAGGGCATGGCGCTGGTGGCGCTGGAGCAGGGGGCGCCCTGGAGCTGGCACTCCTTCGGTGAGTATCTGGACGCCCTGGAGGGGCGGATCGCCGTCAACGCCGGGTTCATGGTGGGGCACTGTGCGCTGCGGCGGCACGTCATGGGACCGGAGGCGGTGGGCGGGCAGCCGAGCCAGGAGCAGCTCGCCGCGATGGTGCGGCTGCTGCGGGAGGCCATGGACGCCGGGGCGTGGGGGCTGTCCACCACCCAGTCGACCAGCCACTCCGACGGCGACGGACAGCCCGTCGCCTCCCGGCACGCCCGGCCGGCCGAGCTGCTGGCGCTGTCGCGGGCCGTCGGCGAGTGCGAGGGCACGCAGATCGAGGCGATCGTCGCCGGCTGTCTGGATCAGTTCAGCGACGCCGAGATCGATCTGTTCGTGGAGATGAGCGCGGTGGCCGGGCGGCCGCTGAACTGGAACGTGCTGACGATCGACGCGGCCGTTCCCGAGCGGGTGCCCCGGCAGCTGCTGGCGAGCGAGCAGGCGCGGAAGGCGGGCGGCAGGGTCGTGGCCCTGACCATGCCGATCCTCACGCCGATGAACATGTCACTGGGGACCTTCTGCGCCCTCAATCTGATCCCGGGATGGGGGCCGGTCCTCGGACTGCCGGTGCCCGAGCGGATCCGGAAGCTGCGTGACCCGGACGTGCGGGCCGAACTCCTGCGCCGCGCCGACTCCAAGGAGGCGGGTGTCTTCCGGCGGCTCGCGAACTTCGGGCGGTACGTCATCGGCGACACCTACAGCGAGGCCAACGCCGGGCTGACCGGGCGCGTGGTGGGGGACATCGCCGAGGAGCGCGGGCAGGAGCCCTTCGCGTGCCTGGTGGAGATCTGCGCCCAGGACGACCTGCGCACGGTGCTGTGGCCGATGCCGGCCGACAACGACCCGGCGTCCTGGGCGCTGCGCGCGGAGACCTGGCAGCACGAGGACGTGCTGCTCGGCGGGTCCGACGCGGGCGCCCACCTGGACCGGATGTGCGGGGCGCCGTACACGACCCGGTTCCTGGGGGACTGCCTGCGGGGGCGGAGGCTGGTCGGGCTGGAGCAGGCCGTGAAGATGCTGACCGACGACCCGGCCCGGCTCTTCGGGCTGCGCGAGCGGGGCCGGATCGAGGAGGGCCTGCACGCGGACCTCGTGCTGCTCGACCCGGAGCGGATCGACGCGGGCCCGGCCACCCTGGTGCACGACCTGCCGGGCGGCAGTCCGCGGCTGGACTCCCGGGCGCTGGGCGTGCGGGCCGTCTGGGTCAACGGGGTCGAGGCGATCCGGGACGACGTGGTGACCGGGGCCGTGCCCGGCCGGGTGCTCCGCTCGGGGCGTGACACGGAGACGGTGAGCACGAGGTGACGGCACGGCAGTCGCTGTTCGTCGGCGGCTCCTGGGTGGAGCCGGAGGGCGGGCACTACGAGGTGATCGACCCGGCGACCGAGCGGCCCGTCGGGTGGGCTCCGGAAGCCTCGCGGGACCAGGTGCGGGCGGCGTGCGCCGCGGCCCGCGAGGCCTTCGGGCCCTGGTCGCGCACGGCGCCGGAGGAACGGGCCGCGGTGCTCGCCCGGGCGGCGGGGCTCATCGCCACCCGGCTGAAGGAGCACGCGGAGCTGGCCGCGGCCGAGACCGGAGCGACCCTGCGCACCGCACGCGCCCTGCAGGTCGGGGTCGCGGCCGCCCGCTTCCGGCGCTACGCCCGCGTGGAGCCCGCAGAGTGGGCGGTGCCGCCGCAGATCAACGAGGCCGGTCCGATGGGCAGGGCGGGCGTGATGGGCGCCCTGGCTGTCCGGCAGCCCGTCGGAGTGGTCACCTGCATCACCTCGTACAACAACCCCTGGGCCAACCCGGCCGGCAAGGTCGCCCCGGCCCTGGCCATGGGCAACACGGTCGTGGTGAAGCCGGCTCCGCAGGATCCGCTGTCGGTCTACCGGATGGCCGAGGCGCTGGAGGCGGCCGGTGTGCCGCCGGGTGTGGTGAACGTGGTCAGCGGCACACGTACGGAGGTCGGCGAGGCGGCCGTCGCCTCGCCGGACGTCGACATGGTGAGCTTCACCGGCTCCACGGCGGTCGGGCGGAGCATCGCCGAGGTGTGCGGGCGGGGCATGAAGCGGCAGTTGATGGAGCTGGGCGGCAAGGGCGCCGCGCTCGTCTTCGACGACGCCGACCTCGCCTCGGCCGTGGCCGGGATCGGCACCACCTACTCCTTCTACAGCGGACAGATCTGCACGGCACCGACGCGGGTACTGGCCCAGCGCGGGATCCACGACCGGCTGGTGGAGCAACTCGTGTCTTATGCAACGCGGTTGAAGGTCGGGGATCCACGGGAGCCGGACACCGTGGTCGGGCCGGTGATCTCGGCGGCGCACCGCGACCGCGTGGAGTCGTACGTCGAACTGGGCCGCAAGGAGGGGGCGGTGGTGGTCGCGGGCGGACAACGCCCGGACCTGCCGGCCGGCTTCTACGTCGCCCCGACCCTCCTGGCCGACTGCGGCAGCGGCATGCGCGTGGCCCGTGAGGAGATCTTCGGGCCGGTGGTGGTCGTCATCCCCTTCGACGACGAGGAGGAGGGCATCGCGCTCGCCGACGACACCGACTACGGGCTGATCGACTACGTCTGGTCGGGCGACGTGGCCCGGGCCTTCCGGGTGGCCCGGCGGCTGCGGGCCGGCGGGGTCGGGATCAACACGGTCGGGCGGAACATGGAGGCGCCCTTCGGCGGCTTCAAGCAGAGCGGTGTGGGCCGGGACGTCGGCTCGTACGCCCTGCACGCCTACAGCGAGGTGCAGTCGATCGTGTGGCCGGGCTGAGGCCTCTCAGGCGTCCAGGTCCACCCGCACGGTCAGCAGGTTCGTCCCGAGGGCCCGCACCCCCAGGCTGTTGACCCGGGGCAGGCCCCGCAGCCGTGCCACCGGGTCGTCCTGCGGCATCGGATGCGCCGTGCCCTGGTGCCATCGGCCGCGGATGCGCACCCGCACCCGCGGATCGGCCTTGATGTTGCGGACGTACTGCGACCGTTCGCCGAACTCCGACACCAGCCAGAAGGAGCCGCCGACCAGGCGCCCGCCCACCGGTGTGCGGCGGGGCAGCCCGGAGACGCGGCCCGTCGTCTCCAGGACCGTCTGGAAGGGGAGGCGGCGCAGGATCGGGTTGAGGCGGCGCTGGAACGCCGTCGTCGCACGGAACCTCAGGTCGGTGCTGCGGGACATCGTCTGCGGGTCTCCTTTCGCACGAAGCTCTCACGGATTTCCGCAACGCGGCCTGCTTCAATGATCCCCCACGCGGCAACGAGGAGAGCGGGTGGCTGCGGATGCGGATCGTGACCTGGAACCTGTGGTGGCGCTTCGGGCCGTGGCAGACGCGGCAGAAGGCGATCGTCACGGCCCTGCGGGAGCTGCGGCCCGACGTCGTCGGACTCCAGGAGGTGTGGGCGGCCGACGGCGAGAACCTCGCCGAGTGGCTCGCCGGTGAGCTGGGCCTGCACTGGGCCTGGGGAGCCTCGCCCGCCCCGGAGCGCTGGCAGCGGCGGATCGGGGACCCCACGGTCGGCATAGGCAATGCGGTGCTGAGCAGATGGCCGGTCGTCGCCCAGGACGTGCTGCCGCTGCCTGCCCCGGCCGACACGGACGACGGCCGCCTCGCCCTCTACGCCCGCCTGGCCGCGCCCGGCCACGAAGTGCCCTTCTTCACCGCCCACTTCAGTTCCGTCCTGCACGGCTCGGCGATCCGCTGCGGGCAGGCCGCCGCGCTCGCCGGGTTCGTCGCCCGGCACCGCGGCGACACCCCGTTCCCGCCCGTCGTCACCGGCGACCTCAACGCCTGGCCCGACTCCGACGAGGTCCGCCTCCTCGGCGGTTACAGGACCGCCCCGGCCGTGCCCGGGCAGGTCCTCCTCGACGCCTGGGAGTACGCCGACCCGGCCGCCCCCTCCGTCACCTGGGACGCGGCCAACCCGTACGTGGCACCCACCCGGGAGCCCGGCGTGCGCATCGACTACATCCACGTGGGCCCGCCCGGCCCCGGCGGACTCGGCCACGTACGGTCCGTCCGGCGGGCCTGCGACGGCCCCGTCGACGGGGTGTGGCCCTCCGACCACGCGGCGGTCGTCGCCGACCTGGCGGACACGACCTAGTCGCGCCCCAGGAAGATCGGATTGGTGAACGCCGCCAGCGGACCGGGCAGCGGTCCCGCGGCCGCCTCGTGCCGCAGTTCCGCCCGTACGTACGCCGCGTACGACGGTGTGGTGCTCCACTCGACCACGCCCGAGCCGGAGACCGGCAGCGGGGCGCTGGTGTGCAGGACGCCCTGGTCGGTGACGAAGCGGACCGTGCAGCGCGGGGCGCCGGTGACCTCCAGGCGGACGGTGACCGGGGTGTCGCGGCCGACGGCGAGCCGCTCGCCGATGCCCGCGTGCTCGCCGCGCCCGCCGGACGCCCGCAGCGACAGCGTGACGCGCGCGGACTCGGCGATGTAGGACCGTCCCGCCCGGATGCCCTCCTGGATCGCCTCCCGGGTGAGGTCGTCGGCCAGGACGACCGTCTGGGGGCTGCCCACCGCGTCCGGGGAGCGGTGGGCGTCGCTGCTGCCCATCGCCGGGAGCCAGCCGCGCCCGTCCCGCACCGACGCCACGAGCATGCTGTCCCAGTCGGCCAGCGCCACCTCGTCGTCGGGCGTGTAGGGGCCGTTCCACACCTCCACGGCGTCCGCCTCGGAGAAGCCGAACTTCCAGTTGCAGCCGACGCAGGTGGCGTGCGGGTGGGCCGGGACGACCAGGCCGCCGGCCCGGCGGATCTGCCGCGCGAACCGGCCGAAGCGGTTGTCGCGGGCGCGGTAGCGCCAGTCGACGAAGGTGCCCGGGTCGGTGCCCAGAGCCACCACGTGACCATTGCGCGTGGTGATCTCCTCGCCCAGCATGACCAGCAGGTCGTCCCCGGCCACGTCGGCCCAGTGGGCGTGCGCGGCATGGGTGTTGTGCTCGGAGGAGTTGATGAAGTCCAGCCCGGCGGCCCTGGCCAGGTCGCCGATCTCGGCGGGGGTGCGGCGGCCGTCGGAGTGCCAGGAGTGCAGATGGCAGTCGCCCCGGTACCAGGCCCGCCCCCGGCCCTTCGCCCGCTGCCGCGGATACACCGGCCGGGCGGCCTCGCCCGGCTCCCCGTAGGTCAGCGTGATCGTGATCTCGTACGACAGGCCCTGCGGGGCGACGGTGTACGGGCCGAGCGCGATGTGCCAGGTGCCCTCGTGCACCGGGCCCGGGATGTAGCCGGGCGTCGCGTCGTCCGCCCGTACGAAGAACTCCGTGCGCGCCCCGCCCGACCAGCCCCGGAAGCCCCGGCCGCCGAGCTCGGTGCCGCGCTCGTCGAAGACGCCGATGTCCAGGGCGTTGCCCGCGGTGCCGGCCGGGACGGACGGCCGGTCGTAGGTGTAGGCGACCCTCAGCTCGCGGACCCCGGCCGGGACCTCGACGGGCACGTACACGAAGTCCGGGGAGCCGGGCGGCAGCGTGCCGCGCACGGTCCTGCTCTCCCGGCCCCCGTCGGCCGCTGCAGCGAAGCTCACGCTTCCCAACGTAAGGGCGGCCGCCGCTCCCGTCACGAACAGGGCGCGCCGGCCGGGCCCGCCGTGGCTGTCCTCGCACATGCTGCTGCTCCCCAGGTGTCGTCGGTGACGTGGCACGGGTCGTGCGGGGTGGTGCGTGTGCACCCTTGTAGTCAGCCGTGAACAGGCCTGCAAGACAGGGGAATCGGCCGGGGAAAACAGGGGGAGGCTCGGGGAGTACCGACCGGGGGCCCACCGGACAGGGGACGGTCATCCGAACGTCCGACCGGTCGGTATCGACAGTGCGGCCGACCTCCGGTACAGATACGTCATGCGCATCGCCGTGACGATCTTCCTCACCGACGAGACGATCACCCCGACCCGGCTCGCCCGGGAGCTGGAGGAGCGCGGTTTCGCCGGGCTGTACCTGCCCGAGCACACCCACATCCCCGTCGAGCGGACCACGCCGTACCCGGCGGGCGGTGAGCTGCCGCCCGAGTACGGCCGTACCCTCCACCCGTTCGTGGCGCTCGGCCAGGCCGCCGCCGTCACCGGGCGGCTCGGTCTGGGCACGGGCATCACGCTCGTCGCGCAGCACGACCCGATCGACCTGGCCAAGCAGGTCGCGACCCTCGACCACCTCTCCGGCGGCCGGTTCACCCTCGGCGTCGGCTTCGGCTGGAACGTCGAGGAGGCCGCCGACCACGGCGTGCGCTGGAGCACCCGGCGCGAGCTGGTCAGGGACCGGATGGCGCTGATGCGGGCCCTGTGGTCGCGGGAACCGGCCGCCTACGAGGGGGAGTTCGGCAGCGTCCGGGCCAGCCACGCGTTCCCGAAGCCCGTGCGCGAGCCGCGCGGCCCGGTCATCGGCCCGCGCACGCTCGTCGGCGGGGCCGCCGGACCCCGGCTGTTCGCGCACATCAGCGAGTACGCCGACGGCTGGCTGCCGATCGGCGGCCGGGGCCTGGGCGAGGCCCTGCCGTTGCTGCGCACCGTGTGGGCCGACGCCGGCCGCGACCCCGAGGCCCTCCAGGTCGTGCCCTACGCCATTCACCCCACCCCGGGCAAGCTCGCCCACTACGCCGACCTCGGCATCGAGGAGGTCGTGGCGCAGCTGCCCCCGGCGGGGGAGACGGAGGTGCTGAAGGCCCTGGACGGCCTCGCCGACCACCTCTGACAACTCCCCTGCGGGACGGGCCCTTTGGCACTCCCTACTAAACTGGGGGTCAACAACCGGGCCGGGAGCACACCGGTGCGCGGCCGACCACCGCGCACGACACGGGTGACGGCCCGGCTCACTGATTCCACGGGGGAGAGCGTCTTGAGGCTTTGGTGGTTTTCCTGGCTCCTGCGGCACTTCACGGAGTACGGCTACAGCCAGGGGCTGCTGCGCGCCGCGATCGGCACGACGGCCGTGCTGGTGACCGCCGCGCTGGTCTGGTTGACCCTGCACCGCAACCGGCCGGCCGCCGTGGCCGCCGCCGGTCTCACCTCGGCCCTGGGCATCGGGTGGCTGGCCTTCCACTGACGGGGCTTCTCCGAGCCTGATCAGCGCACTCGTATGCTCGAAGGATGACGACTCCCGCGACCTCCGGAACCGGCCCCACCGAGAACTCCATGCGTCGCGCCCTGAAACGGGCCAGGGACGGCGTCTCGCTCGACGTCGCCGAGGCGGCGGTGCTGCTCCAGGCCCGGGGTGAGCAGCTGGAGGACCTGTCGGCCTCGGCCGCACGGGTGCGGGACGCGGGGCTGGAGGCGGCCGGGCGGCCCGGCGTCATCACGTACTCCAAGTCCGTCTTCATCCCGCTGACGCGGCTGTGCCGGGACAAGTGCCACTACTGCACGTTCGTCACCGTCCCGGGCAAGCTGCGCCGCGAGGGCCACGGGATGTTCATGTCGCCCGACGAAGTGCTGGACGTGGCCCGCAGGGGTGCTGCCCGCGGCTGCAAGGAAGCGCTCATCACCCTCGGCGACAAGCCCGAGGACCGCTGGCCGGAGGCGCGCGAGTGGCTCGACGCGCACGGCTACGACGACACCCTCGCCTACGTCCGTGCCGTCTCCGTCCGCATCCTGGAGGAGACCGGCCTGCTTCCCCACCTCAACCCGGGCGTCATGAGCTGGAGCGACTTCCAGCGGCTCAAGCCGGTCGCGCCGAGCATGGGCATGATGCTGGAGACCACCGCGACCCGCCTCTGGTCGGAGCCGGGCGGCCCTCACCACGGCTCCCCCGACAAGGAGCCCGCGGTGCGGCTTCGGGTGCTGGAGGACGCCGGGCGGTCCTCCGTGCCCTTCACCTCGGGCGTCCTCATAGGCATCGGGGAGACCTACGAGGAGCGCGCCGAGTCGCTGTTCGCGCTGCGGAGGGTCTCCCGGGCCTACCACGGTGTGCAGGAACTGATCATCCAGAACTTCCGCGCCAAGCCGGACACCGCGATGCGCGGCATGCCCGACGCCGAGCTCGACGAACTGGTCGCCACGGTGGCCGTCGCCCGTCTCCTGATGGGCCCGAACGGCAACATCCAGGCCCCGCCCAACCTCGTCGACGACGAGTACGAGCGGCTGATCCGCGCCGGCATCGACGACTGGGGCGGCGTCTCCCCGCTCACCATCGACCACGTCAACCCCGAGCGCCCCTGGCCGCAGATCGAGCAGCTCGCCGAGAAGTCCCGGGCGGCCGGGTTCGAGCTGCGTGAACGGCTGTGCGTGTACCCGGAGTTCGTCAAGCGCGGCGAGCCGTGGCTGGACCCGCGGCTGCGCCCCCACGTGGCCGCTCTGGCCGACCCGGAGACCGGCCTGGCCCGGCCCGAGGCCCTCCCGCAGGGTCTGCCGTGGCAGGAGCCGGAGGAGGTCTTCACGGCGTCCGGCCGCACCGACCTGCACAGCTCCATCGACACCGAGGGCCGTACGTCGGACCGCCGGGACGACTTCGACGAGGTGTACGGCGACTGGGGTGCCCTGCGCGAGGCCGCCGCCCCGGGCATGGCCCCCGAGCGCATCGACACCGACGTGCGCGAGGCGCTGCGCACGGCCGCCGACGATCCGACGAAGCTCACCGACGACGAGGCCCTGGCCCTGCTGCACGCGGACGGCCCGGCGCTGGACGCCCTCGCCCGGGTCGCCGACGACGTGCGCAAGTCGGCCGTGGGCGACGACGTCACCTACATCGTCACGCGCAACATCAACTTCACCAACGTCTGCTACACCGGCTGCCGTTTCTGCGCGTTCGCCCAGCGCCGCACGGACGCCGACGCCTACACCCTCTCCCTGGACCAGGTCGCCGACCGGGCCCAGCAGGCGTGGGACGTGGGCGCGGTGGAGGTGTGCATGCAGGGCGGCATCCACCCGGACCTGCCCGGCACGGCGTACTTCGACATCGCGCGGGCCGTGAAGGAACGCGTCCCCGGCATGCATGTGCACGCCTTCTCGCCGATGGAGGTCGTCAACGGCGCGACCCGCACGGGCATGTCGGTCCGTGAGTGGCTGACCGCGGCCAAGGAGGCGGGTCTGGACACCATCCCGGGCACGGCCGCCGAGATCCTCGACGACGAGGTCCGCTGGATCCTCACCAAGGGCAAGCTGCCCGCCGCCGACTGGATCGACGTCGTCACGACGGCCCACGAGCTGGGCATCCGCTCGTCCTCGACGATGATGTACGGCCATGTCGACCAGCCGCGGCACTGGCTCGGGCATCTGCGCACGCTGGCCGGCATCCAGCAGCGCACGGGCGGGTTCACGGAGTTCGTGACGCTGCCGTTCGTGCACACCAACGCGCCGGTGTACCTCGCGGGGATCGCGCGTCCGGGCCCGACCATGCGGGACAACCGCGCGGTGACGGCCATGGCCCGGCTGCTGCTGCACCCGTACATCCCCAACATCCAGACGAGCTGGGTGAAGCTCGGCACCGAGGGCGCGGCCGAGATGCTCCGCTCGGGGGCGAACGACCTCGGCGGGACGCTCATGGAGGAGACCATCTCCCGCATGGCGGGCTCGTCGTACGGCTCGTACAAGTCGGTGAAGGACCTGATCGCCGTGGCGGACGCGGCGGGCCGCCCGGCCCGGCCCCGGAACACCCTCTACGGCGAGGTCCCCGAGGAGCGGCAGCGGGTGGCGACGGCGTCGGACGGGCATCTGCCGGAGCTGCTGCCGGTACTCGACTGACCGAAACCCGACCGGCCGAAACCCGACCGGCCGAAACCCGACCGGCCGGTGCCTGACCGGCCGGGTGTCCGACTGGCCGGTGCCGACCGGCCGGGGTGCCCGAGCGGCCGGTGGCCTACTGGCTCCCGGCGTCCGCCGGCTCGTGTGCCGTCAGGGTGCGGCCGGCCGTGGCGCCGGGGGCCGTCGGGGGCGGTGCGGGCCTGCCCCGGCCCAGCAGGAGCAGCAGCAGGCCGAGGGAGCAGGCGATCGCCGGCCAGTACACGTACCGGTAGTCCGTCGCCGGCATGATCGGCAGATAGCCGAGGATGTACGCCGCCGAGCTGACGCCCAGCGCCCGGACCGGCATCGCGAACACGCCCCGGCCGGGACGGATCGTCAGCACCAGCGCGACGGCGAGCCAGAACCAGCCGCGGAACAGCCACGGCAGGTCCTGCGCCATGCCCTTGACGTACGTGCCGAGCAGGTCCTCCAGGCGCGGGTGCGCCACCTCGACGCCCAGGTCGTTGCGGGTGATCCCCGCCTTGTACACGTAGTCGGTCTCGAACAGCAGGGTCGTGAACAGCAGCAGCCGGTACTGGAGGTACTGCGGCACGTGCCCGCTCATCTCCCGCAGCCACAGGGACGTGATCGCGCCCGAGTCGCCGCGCAGCCCGTCCGCCGGGCGGCGGTAGCAGGCCCAGTAGGCGTCGGAGAGGGCGCCGACGCGTTCGCACTCCCGCGCGGAGGCCACGAGCCGGTCCCGCAGGGCGGGTGACACGTCCACCGAGCGCAGTTCGTCCACGGTCAGCACGTGGACGAGGTCGTCCAGCATGATCTGCGCGCCCTGCTTGGTCTGCAACGGCGCGGCGAACAGGGAGATGGCGGCGGCGGGGACGACGAGCGCCGCCGCCAGGGCCGCCGTGCAGGTCACCCACGTACGGCGGCCGGGGGTGCCCCACAGTGCGAGGACCAGCATGACGAAGACGGGGATCGCGGCGAGGAAGGCGTTCTTGCGCACCAGCATGGCGTAGGCGAGGAACAGCACGCCCAGCGCGAGCAGGCCCCAGCGCACGGCGGGCCGGGGGTCGCGGTCCCGCAACAGCAGGCCGGTGAACGCGACCGCGCAGGCGGCGAGCAGCGCGAACGCCGCGTGCACGTCCTTCCACACCACCCCGACGAACGTCAGCACGTACGGCAGCAGCCCGAGACCGAGCACGGCGAGCGAACCGCCCCGGCTCGCGGTGAGCCGCCACACGCAGCGCGCCAGCACCCACAGCGCCGCCCAGAAGACGAAGGACTGCACGACCAGCAGGGACGTGAGCGAACCGGTCACCGCGATGAGGGCCCGCCACACCAGGGCGAGCACGGGCGGGTGCCAGTCCGTCAGCTGCGTCATGCCCCGGGCCTGCCGCAACTGGTCGAGGCTGTCGGGACTCAGATAGCCGGGGGCGAAGACGAGGACCGTGGCCGCCCAGCAGACCGCGGCGACGGCGGTCAGCGCCCAGGTCCAGTGCTGCCGCCCCCGCCGCCTCCACCCTGTTTGTCCCATATGCCGGATGCTAACGGCTGGGTGGGGTCCGGCCGGCCGGGGAGCGACGAAGACGTAGCGCCGGTAGGCGTAGAACCGGAACAGGGTCGCGAGGACCCAGCCGATGATGCGGGCGGTGTTGTCGCTGAGCGCCGAGTCCAGTCCGAGCAGCTGCCGGGAGGCGAAGACCGTGCCCGCGGTGATGGCGAGCCCGGCCCCGTTCGCGACGAGGAACAGCATCAGCTCCTCGGTCACCTTCTCGCGGTGCCGGCCGCGGTAGGTCCAGTAGCGGTTCCCGACCCAGCTGAAGAGCGCGGCGACGGCCGTCGCGACGACGGAGGCCTGCACGGGAGCGGTCCGCATCACCCCGCCCGCCGCGCCGCCGGGCAGGCCGAAGACGAGCAGGTTGTACCCGCCGTTGTCGACGACGAAGGCCAGGACCCCGACGACGCCGAACTTGGCGGCCTCGCGCCAGAGGCCCTTGATGGCGTCACGCGCCCGCAGCGTCACAGACTCGAGGACCGGCACACGGCGAGCGTAGCGACCGGGCGTGCCCCATCCGGTCAGGCGCGCTCATATCGCATGATGTCCGACTATGTGAGGTGCTGATGTATGAGGTGCCGAGGCAGGGGGCGCCGGCGGTGTGAGGAACCGGTCGAGTGAGGAGTGGTCGTGGAACCGACGATCGCGTGTGTCGTGCCGTGCCACAACGAGGAGGCGGCCGTCGGCAAGGTCGTCCGTGACCTGCGCGCGGCCCTGCCCGAGGCGGTCGTCTACGTGTACGACAACGCCTCCACCGACCGGACCGTGGAGGTCGCCCGGGCGGCCGGCGCGATCGTCCGGCAGGAGACCCGCAAGGGCAAGGGCAACGTCATCCGCCGCGCCTTCGCCGATGTCGACGCCGACGCGCTGCTCCTCATCGACGGCGACGACACCTACGACGCCTCCCGCGCCCGGGACCTGGTGGACCTGCTCTTCGAAGGCCCCTACGACCAGGTTGTCGGCGCCCGCCGGGTGACGGTCGACGGGGCCTACCGGGCCGGGCACGCGGTCGGCAACAAGCTGCTCACCGGGGCCGTGCGGGCCCTGTTCGGCAACGACGTCACCGACATGCTCAGCGGCTACCGGGTCTTCTCACGGCGCTTCGTGAAGTCCTTCCCGGCGCTGGCCCGCGAGTTCGAGACCGAGACCGAGATGACGATCCACGCGCTGCACCTACGGCTGCCCACCGCGGAGGTCCTCACCGACTACCGGGTCCGGCCCGCCGGCGGCGAGAGCAAGCTGCGCACCTACCGGGACGGCTGGCGCATCCTGCGGGTCATCCTCGACCTGGCCCGGCGCGAGCGCCCCTCACTGGTCCACACCGTGATCGCGGGTGTCCTCGCCCTCATCTCGCTCGTCCTCGGCATCCCCGTCATCGCCGACTTCGTCGAGACCGGCACCGTGCCCCGGGTGCCCACGGCGATCCTCGCCGCCGCGATCATGACCATCGCGGCCCTGGTCCTGCTCGTGGGCTACATCCTCGAATCCCTCATGCACATGCGCCAGGAGCAGACCCGTCTGGTGCACCTCTCCTACGCGGCCCCGCTGCGCACCCCGCGCTACGCGGCCCGCGGCGCGGGCACGGGCCCGGTCCCGGTCCGCAAGACCCCCGGGGGCCCCTGAGGGATCCGAGGGGCGGCGGGTGCGCAGTACGATGATCGGAACCCCGCTGGGATGCGGGGTCCCGTGACTGAGGAGATGCGTGCCGGTGCCTGCCCGACTTCCTTCGTGGGCCTGGGTGACCGGGCTGACCGTGGGAGCGATAGCCGCGGTGACGGTCCTGGGCGTGCGGGCGGACCAGGGCTCGCACCCCACCGCCACCTCGGCCAAGCCGAGCAGCACGGCCTCGGCGCAGCCCACCCCCACGGCCTCGGCCCCCGAGCGGGTGCCCGACGGCTCCGGCACCGGCCGGCGCGTCGTCTACTCCCTCGGCGAGAAGCGGGTGTGGCTGGTCGACGCGAGCGAGTCGGCCCGCCGGACGTTCACCGTCTGGCCCGGTTCGGTCAGCCCCGACCCCGGCCGCTACACGGTCTCCTCGCGCAACCCGGCCACGACCGGCTCGGACGGCGTCCGGATCGAGCACATCCTGTACTTCACCGCGAAGGACGGGGTCTCCGTCGCCTTCTCCAACGCGGTCGACGGCGCTTCGCCGCCGCCCGCCGCCTCCGGCACCAGGACCGGCGGGGTCAGGATGCGGAAGGCGGACGGCACGGCCCTGTGGGCGTTCGGCACGGTCGGCACGACCGTGACCGTCGTCAAGTAGCGGCCCGGTCGCGCGGGAGCGGCGCTCAGGTGGCGGACGTCTCCGTCCGCGGGCCCGACAGCTGGTTGACGATCAGCACGACCCCGCTGAACAGGAAGATCCGCGTCGCCGCGTCCAGCCCGTTCCAGTTCTCCGACTGCCACATCGAGAACCACTCGCCGCCGATCGCGATGAACCCGGCCCCGAACAGCAGCATCACCATCAGCAGCCCGTAGGTGGACATCCGCCGGGCCCGCAGGTCGTCGCGGCGGAGCCACAGCCAGCTGCCGTATATGAGGACCAGTGCGGTGAGGGTCTCCCAGACGATGATCCCGACGTAGGCGGCGTCCTGGAGCCCCCGGCTCGTGACGGCCCGCCACATCAGGTCCTCGTCCTTGAACGTGGTGTCCATGGCCAGCACATGGCGGACGAACTGCTGGTTGGTCCCGAAGTCGGTGATGTTCCCGAAGGCGACGAGCGCCATGTAGAGGGCGATGGTCGCGGTGAGCAGCGTGGCGGCGAGCGACAGCGTGCCGCGTGAAGTGGGGGTGGTCATGACGATCATTCTCCCCGCGCACCGTCTTCCGTTGTACCCCACGGCAGTTGGGCGAGAATGACGACCGAGCCCGACCGCGCGAGACGAGGGGAATGTACCGATGGCGCAGCCCGGACCGTCCCTTCAGGAGCTGATACGGCAGCGCAGCCGGGCCGGATTCGTCGGACGGTCCGCCGAACGCGCGGCGTTCCGGGCCAACTTCACCACCGCGCCCCACGACGAACGCCACCGCTTCCGCTTCCACGCGCACGGCAACGCTGGCGTCGGGAAGACCTTCCTGCTGCGGGAGTTGGAGCAGACCGCCCGCGAACAGGGCGCGCTGACGGCCTACGTAGACGACAGCGCGGGCAGCGTCCCTGAGGTGCTGGCGGAGATCAGCCGCCAGTTCGCCGCCCGGGGAACGCGGTTGAAGGAGCTGGACCGCCTCCTCGCCGCCCACCGGGAACGCCGGCACGAGGCCGAACTGGCCGCACTGGCCGTCCTGGACACCGGGCCGGAGGAGACCGGCCCGTCCACCGGCGGCCGGATGGCGGCACGGGCCGGGGTGGTCGCCGCCGGGATGGTGCCGGTGGTCGGACCCCTGGCCGGGATGCTCGACGCGGAGCAACTCGCCGGTGCCGCCGACCGGTTGCGTGCGAGCCTCATCGCCCGCTTCCGCAACCACGACGACCTCCGGCTGGTCCTCACCCCCGAGCAGGTGCTCACTCCGGTGCTCCTGCGCGAACTGTCGGACACGGACGCGCCCTGGATCGCCCTCTTCCTGGACACCTACGAGCGGACAGGCCAGTACCTGGACCCGTGGCTGCACGAGACGATGACGACCGACCGCCACGGCGCGATGCCCGCCACGACGGTCGTGGTCTCGGCGGGCCGCGCCCCCCTGGACCCGGCCCGCTGGGGCGGCCTCGCGGACTTCGTGGCCGACTTCCCGCTGGCCCCCTTCACGGAGCCGGAGGCGCGCGGCCTGCTGGCCGCCAAGGGCGTCACGGCCGAACCGGTCGTCGAGGAGGTGCTGCGCCTCACCGGCGGCCTGCCCGTCCTGGTCTCCACCCTGGCCGAGTCGCGCCCCACCGACCCGGACGACGTGGGCGACCCGAGCGCGACGGCCGTGGACCGCTTCCTGAAATGGGAGGACGACCCGGTCCACCGGTCCGCCGCCCTGGCCTGCGCGCTGCCGAGGTGGCTGGACGAGGACGTGTTCCGGGCGGCGGTCGACTGCCCCGCGGAGCAACAGGAGCCCCTCTACACGTGGTTGCGGGGGATGCCGTTCGTGAGCGAGCGCGGCGGGGGCCGGCTGCGCTACCACGACGTCGTACGGGCGCCGATGCTGCGCGCCGAACGCCGCAGGTCGCCCCGGGGGTGGGCACAGCGGCACCGGCACCTGGCGGGCACGTTCCGGCAGTGGCGGGAGGAGGCCGGGCGGGGCCTGGCCGACCCCTGGGCCGACGACACCTGGCGTGACCTGCGGCAGGCCGAGTCCTACCACCTGCTCTGCGCCGGTGAACGGGAGGCGCTGCACAAGGCGTTGGGGGACTTCGTCCCCGCCTGCGGCGCCGGTGAGGTCATGGCCGTGCGGTGGGCGCGCGTCCTGGTGGACGCCGGGCAGGACGCGGACCTCCCGGCCGTGGCCGCGTGGGGAACCGACCTGACGACCGCCCTCCACACAGAGGGCGTCGCCGCGGCGCTCGGGCTGCTCCTGCGCCGTGCCGTCCTCGACGCTCCCACCCAGGCCCGGGCCCGCCTCGTCCGGGGCGACGAACTGCGCGGCGAGGGCGCGTACCCGCAGGCCCTGGCCGAGTACGACCAGGCCGTCGCGCTCGATCCGGACCTGGCCCTCGCCTACCGGCACCGCTCCGGCATCCGGGGCGACCTCGGCGACCACGACGGGGCCATCGCCGACCTGGACCGTGCCGTCGCTCTCGACCCGGACAACGCCTGGTACCGCGCACTGCGCGGGG
This sequence comes from [Streptosporangium] indianense, assembly GCF_021474405.1. Classification (GTDB taxonomy): domain Bacteria; phylum Actinomycetota; class Actinomycetes; order Streptomycetales; family Streptomycetaceae; genus Streptomyces; species Streptomyces indiaensis. The sequence goes on along the minus strand of NZ_JAKEIO010000058.1, from coordinate 13,589 downwards.
AGCATCACCGCATCGCCGGGCGCGACGCCGAGGCGATCCGAGACCTGACCGAAGCGGTACGGCTCGACCCCGCCTCCGCGTTCGCCCGGGCCTCCCGGGGCGCCACGTACGAACGCGCCGGGGACCTGGACGCCGCCCTGGCCGACCTGGAACGGGCGCTGGGCCTCGACCCCGACTACGCCTGGGCGCTCGCCCGCCGCGCCCGGGTGTGGCGCGCGCAGGGCGACTCCCGGCGCCAACTGGACGACCTCAGCCGGGCGTTGGAGCAGAACCCGGACTGGCCGTGGGCCCGCTGCGAACGCGGCGACGCGCTGCGCGCCGCCGGCCGCGACGAGGAGGCGGTCGCCGACCTGGACATCGCGCTGGCCCTGGATCCCGCGTACACGTCGGCCTACGCGAGCCGGGGCGAGTCCCTGGCCCGCCTGGGCCGCCACGCGGAGGCCCTGGCCGATCTGAACCGGGCGGTGGAGATGCGCCCGGGTTACGTCTGGGCCCTGTGCCGCCGGGCCGTGCTGCATACGGCCATGGGACACCCGGAGGAGGCCAGGGCGGACATGGCACGCGTCCGGGAACTCGATCCCGGGGCGCTGGAGAGGTTCGCGGACGTCAGCGTTCTGCCGTGAACCCCAGGAACTCGGCCCAGGCGCCGCCGGTGAACGACAGCCGGGCGCCGTCCTCGTTCTTGGAGTCGCGGATGTGGACGGAGGGCGAGGATATGGCGACCTCGACGCAGTCGGGCCCGTCATTGCTGCTGTAGCTGCTCTTGAACCAGGCGAGTTCAGTGGTCACGTCTCGTCTCCCAGAACTTTCTCAATGAAGGCCAGGGACTCTCGGGGTGAGAGGGCCTGCGCCCGGATCATTCCATAGCGCATGTCGAGGATCTGGGCGTCCTTGGGATCGCTGATCACACGGTTGTGCAGCTGGGCTTCGCAGTGCCCCAGCGTCTTGCCGTCCTGGAACTTCAGGAGCCGGAACGGACCCGCCATCCCCGCGTGGTCCTCCCGGTTGATCAGCATGACCTGGATCGACACGTGCCGCAACGCGGCGATTTCGAGGAGGTGTTCGAGCTGGCGGTGCAGCACCATTTTGCCCCCGATGGGCCGCCGAAGCGTCGACTCTTCCTGGACAAAGGTGATGAGCGGTCGCGGCAGCCGGTCGAAGACGGACTTGCGTGCCATGCGGGCGGCGACATGACGCTCGATCTCGTCCTCCGTGTAGGCGGGACTGCGCATGGCGTACAACGCGTGGGCGTACTCCGGTGTCTGGAGCATCCCGTTGATCTGGTGGGTGTCGTAAGCCCCGAGTTCGAGGGCCTCGTCCTCCAGCTTGGCGAGGTCCCGGACGGTCTTGGGATACCGAGCCCTCTCCACATCCTCCTTCATCGCGGAGAGCTTGCCGCCCGCGCCCAGCACCTCATCCGCCTTGTCGAGGAAGTCCGGCTTGGGGATGCGCCGGGCCCGTTCGACGGACGAGACCATCTCCTCCCCGTACCCGATGGCCGAGCCCAGCTCCGTCTGCTTGAGCCCGGCGGCCTCGCGCCACATCTTGATCTGCCGCCCGACCGTCCGCAGCACGGCCGCGGCTTCCTCGTCCTCCACGCGTTCCCCTCCTGACGTACGAGCCGTACGACCCCGCAACGCGTCCGGACAGTCACGCTCCGTACCGAGGTCGTCGCTGTTCAGGGTAGGGACGGACGAGCACGCTGGGTGACATGAGTCAGAAATCCCCCACGCGAACCGTGCTGCCCACCCGGCATTTCGCCGTGCAGCTGTCCAGCACTCGAAGAGGTGCCCGACTGGCCCGTCTGCTCACCGAACGCCAGCTCGACGAGTGGGGGGAGCCGCATGAGTCCGCCGCGCAGGTGGTCGCGGAGCTGGCGTCCAACGCCGTCCGGCACGGACGTGTCCCGGGCAGGGACTTCCGGCTGCGGCTGAAGCTGGCCGCGGACCGCACGCTGCGTATCGAGGTCACCGATGCCCGGGGCGACCGGCTCCCGCGCGTCCCGGACCCGGGGGAGGGGGACGCGGAGGGCGGCAGGGGCCTGCGGATCGTCGAGGCGTACGCGGACCGCTGGGGGGTGGGGGCCGCGCCGGCCGGGGCGAAGACGGTGTGGGCGGAGCTGGTGCCGTAGGGGCCGGTCCTCGACGGGGGCCCACCGGCCCCATTCGATTACAGTGCTGGGCGTCGTACGTGTGGACGGTCCCAGGGAGGTCGAGGTGGGTGCGACTGCCGGCGCCGTCTGGGGCCGTACGGAGCAGCAGGACTTCCGCAGCCGGGTGCGGGGGACCCTGCTCGGCGTGGCCGTGGGGGACGCCCTCGGGACGCCGGTCGACGGGCTGACCATGCAGGGGATCCGGGAGGCGCACGGGGCGGAGGGCCTGGTGGACCTGGCTCCCGCCTACGGCAGACGCGGCGCCGTCACGCACCTCACACAGCTCACCCTGTTCTCCGTCGACGGGCTGATCCGGGCCCAGGTCAGACGGGACACCGGCGCCTGGCACCCGCCCACCGACCTGCACCGGGCGTATCTGCGCTGGGCCGCGACCCAGCGCGACTGGGGGCCCGACGAGCGCCGCAAGGAAGACGGCTGGCTGGCGCGGGAGGAATGGCTGTACGCGCGGCGGGACCCGAGCCGCGCCCTGCTGCTGGGACTCGGCGACGAGACCATGGGGACGCCCGAGGCGCCCAAGAACCCGGGCGAGGCCGGGCCCGAACCCGCGGCCCGGTCCGCCCCCTTCGGGCTGCTGGTGGGCTGGGAGCCGCAGCTGGTCGCCCAGCTCGCCGTCGAGTGCGCCGCGCAGACCCACGGCCATCCCACGGCCTCCCTCGCGGCGGGCGCGTACGCCGTGCTCGTGCATGCGCTGGCCCTGGGCGAGAGCATCGACGCCGCCGTGCAGCGGGCCCTCGCGCTGCTGGCCGCCCGGCCGGGGCACCAGCCCGTGTCGGACGCGCTGCAACACGCGCTGGGCGCCGTGCGGCAGGGCATGCCCGGCCCGGAGCGGGTGGCCGAGCTGAGCGGGGCGGGTACGGCCGAGGGGCTCGTCGCCGCCGCCGTGTACTGCGCGCTGGTCGCGGCCGACGTCCGGCACGGACTGTGCCTGGCCGTGAACCAGGACGGCCCGTCCGCCGCCACCGCCGCGCTGACGGGCGGCCTGCTCGGTGCCCTGCACGGCGAGACGGCCCTTCCTCCGGCCTGGCTGGCCGAGCTGGAAGGCCGTCCCACGATGCTGGAGCTGGCCGACGACTTCGCGATGGAGATGACCCAGGGCCCGGCCCTGCACGGCCCGGGCGGTTCGTCGCCCGGCTGGCTGGCCCGCTACCCGAGGGCCTGAGCCCGCGCCGCCGGTGAGCTGCCGACGGCTGAACGCGCGTGCTCAGTCACGGCGGATCAGTTCCGGGTCGATGCGCCGTCCTACGAGCGGCAGTGTGCCGACGGCGGACACGGCCGCCACGCCCGCTGCCGCGAGCGCGAGCACCGGGAGACCGGCGGAGTCCCAGTAGATCTCGCTGCCCCCGGTGATCAGGTAGCAGGACTCGGCGAGCTTGCCCGTCACGAGCGCCAGGACCAGCCCCACGCTCAGGGGGAGCACGACCTGCACGCACTGCACGGCTCGCATCGTCCGTGCCCGTGCTCCGATCAGAGTGACGGCGGTGACCTGTGGGCGGCGCTCCACCGCCCGGTCGGTCGCCGATACCACGAACGCCGCGGTCCCGATGACGAGACCCATGATCATGCCGACGGTGAGCAGGGTCTCGAGGACGGCGATCTGCTGGAGGCCCTCGATGTTCACGCCGATGGGTTCGACGGCGGCGGTCGGGGCGACGGCGGCGATACCGTCGAGGACCCTGCGGACCTCGTCGTGGTCGGAGCTGCTGGTGAGGACGTACTGCGCCTCCTGCGGGCGGCCCGCGCCGAGTACGGCCGACGGTGGGACGAGCACGTCGGCTCCGTGGACCGCCGACGGGTCGTAGGCGCTGTACGTGATCTCGTCCTGCGGAAGGGTGAGGTTCAGGGTCTTGTCACGACCGCCCTTCGACAGGCGGAAGGGGAGCACGTCACCGGGGCGGGCGCCCTGGCCGGTGCCCGCGTTCGGGTCGCTGAGCCGCATCACCTTGCCGTCCACGCAGCCCTCGGAGTGCCGTACCAGTGTGGCCAGCTGGTCGCAGGTGGCGACAACGGCGCTTGCCCAGGGCTGGTCGGAGGGCCCGTCGGGGTCGGTCCAGGACATCATCGTCACCGCGTGCGCGCGCACCCCCGGTACGTCGGCGACTTCCTTCTGCTGCCGGGTGGTCAGCGAAGCCAGGGGGACGGCGTAGTCCTGCACGGGAGCGGACGGCCGGGTGACCTGCTCAAGCTGGATGAGGACGCCCTGGGCGAGGGAGGCGGAGAAGACGAGCAGCACGAGGCCGGTGACGACGCGCATGGTGCTGCCCGGCTCGACCTCGTTGCGGCGCATCGCCAGGTTCAGGGTGAGGGACTGGGTGGTGCGCGCGAGGACGCGGGCGATGCCGTAGGAGATCAGGGGCAGCGTCAGCACCAGCCCCAGGCCCGTCAGCAGAATGCCCGCCGGCATCACGATGGCGTTGAGGCCGAGGCTGTTGGCGGGATGGTCGGTGAAGCCGGTGGCGCAGTAACCGGCGACGACACCGATGCCGGTCACCAGGAGCAGGCCGCCCCACTTGGTGGGGCGCTTGGGGGCGGCGGTGCGGCGTACCGCCAGGGGGTTGGCGGCGGCTTCGCGTGCGCTGGCGCGGCCGACGAACCAGGCGAGGAGCGGGCACCCGATCAGACAGACGGCGACGGTCGTCGCGGACAGCGCGCCGTCGGCCGGGTACCACCTCAGACTGGGCAGCCCGGTCCGGGTCATGACCTGGTTGAGGACCCCGTACTCGCCGAGGCCGAGCAGCGCGCCGAGGAGGGCCGCGACGACGGTTTCGGCGGCGTTGACCCGCTGCGTGCCCTTGGTGCTCAGGCCCAGCAGGCGCAGGGAGGCGAGACGACGGTTACGGCTGGCGGCGGAGAGCCGGGCACAGACGGACAGGAAGATGCCGAGAGGGAGCAGTACCAGTGACCCGAGGGCGAAGCGGATGTAGGTCAGGGTCGAGGGTTCGACGGCGGGGAAGGGGGCGTAGTCGTATCCCCAGCCCTTCAGGGCCCGGCCGTCGTCGGCGATCTTGTCACGTGTGGTGCCGATGTAGGCGAGCAGCTCGTCGGGATGGGCGAGCCCTCTCGCGCCGACCAGACCCGTCTCGTGACCTGGCAGGAGTCCCTTGACGCCGGGCTGGTCACGCAGCAGGTCGTGTGCGCGGGGAGAGAGGACCACCTGGCCGGGGCCGGGGAGTTCCTTCAGCCCTGGCGGGACCTCGTCGGCGTTCTCGGTCCCCTTGGCGATGAACACCCGGGTGAACGCTTGGGAGCCGTAGGGGTCGGTGCGCTGAAGGAGCAGAGTGGAACCCGCGGACTGGGCGGAAGAGGTCCGCGGCTGGCGCGCGGCGGCCCGGCCGTCGTGCGCGTCGAGGATCTGCGGGATGGTGAGGACGAGGGCGAGGCAGCAGACCCCGAGGGAGCCGCCGACCGCCATGAGGAAGAAGCGGATGCGGTTGCCCCGGCCCGCGCCGAACAGCAGGCGCAGACCGAGAAGGAGCTCCCTCACACCGCCCCCCGGGGGCTGAGGACTCCGTCGGACATCGTGTAGTGGCTGTCGGCCTGTGCGGCGACGCCGGGGTCATGCGTGACCAGGATGACGGCCGTGCCCTGCGAGCGTGCCAGGCCGAGGAACTCCCTCAGCACGGCGGAGGCGTTGGCGCTGTCCAGCGACCCGGTCGGTTCGTCGGCGAACACGACGGCCGGGCGGTGGACCAAGGCCCGCGCGACGGCGACACGTTGGTTCTGACCACCTGACACCTGCGACGGACGGCGCTCGCGCAGCTCGCCCAGTCCCAGCCGGGTGAGGACCTCGCCGGCGGCCGCGAGCGCGGGCCGCTTGCGTTGCCCGGCCAGGCGCAGCGGCAGGGCGGTGTTCTCCTCGATGGTCAGCTCCGGGAGCAGTTCGCCGTACTGGAAGACGAAACCGAAGCGTTCACGGCGGAGTTCACTGATCTCGTCGTCGGTGAGATCGCTGAGCGACTGCCCTTCGAACCTCACCTGTCCGCGCGCCGGAGGCAGCACTCCCGCGAGGCAGTACAGCAGCGAGGACTTTCCCGAGCCGCTCTGTCCGGTGATGGCCGCGACCTCGCCCCGGGAGATCGAGAGATGGGCGTCACTGACAGCCAGCTGCTCGCCGTAGGAGAGGTCGACGCCCGTGGCGGACAGGACTTCTGACGTACTGATGGCTTCCCCCAAAGAAGCGACCGGGCCCAGGAGGTCAGCCTGGGCCCGGTACGTGGAGCTGTGGTTTCGCTTACCTCTGGTAGTGCTTGGTGGCCGAGCAGTTGTCCGGGTTGAACGAACCCTTGTCACGGCAGACGCGGATGTAGGCGTCGTCGGTGTAGCGCTGCGGGGGCGCCCAGTTGGAGGCGCCCACCGGAACGGTCTTCTTCTGCTTGCCGTTGTAGCGGTTCCAGTCGTAGCCCTCGACCTTCACCTGGACGTACACATTGTGGTCGTCACCGTGGTCGGTGTCCTGGAGTTGGCCCTTCCACTCGAAGGCGCCGTGGTTCTCGCCTGCGGGGTGCCACTTGTACTGGCCGTGGTGGAACTTCGCGCCGCCGGTCGTGAGCGTCGGAATGTCGTGCCACGAGGCCGCGAACGCCGTGCCCGCCCCCATGGCGAAGAGGCCAGCCGCGAGGGCGCCTACTGCCAACTTACGCACATTTTCTCCCGTTTGTTTTCTTTTATGCTGCTCTGGTGGTCAAGCCAGAGCAGCGGTGAAAAGTAGCATCCGTCCCGAAGTGGGCGGCGGGAGATGTGTTCGATTTTGCCCAGTCTGTCAGGGCTCTCGATGATCATTATTTGCTTCTGCTTTGCCTTTTCCTTGCCTGGGCTTGAACTCAAGTGAGGGAGCGGTCAATGCCCGGTCGTCGTCCGCACCGCCTCGTCGGTCGGGTCGGCCGGGGCCGGGACCGTGGCCGCCGCTGTCCCGTCCCCGTCCGTGTTGATCTTCTCGATGAGTGCGAGACGCCCGGGGGTGTCCTCCGGCTTGAGGTAGCCGACCAGGACGTACAGCACCAGCGACACCGCCAGCGGGATCGACACCTGGTACTGGAGCGGCACGCCGCCCTCGACGTTCCAGTTGACCGGGTAGTTCACCAGCCAGAACGCGAGCAGGCCCATCGACCAGCTGACCAGGGCCGCCGTGGGGCCGGAGCGGCGGAACGCGCGCAGCAGGCCCAGCATCATGGGTATCGCCATCGGGCCCATCAGGCCGGCCACCCACTTGATGACCACCGTGATGATGTCCTTGAACGCGGGGGAGTCGACCTGGGTCGCCGCCGCCATGGACAGGCCGAGGAAGACGACCGTGGCGATCCGGGCGACCCGCAGGCCCTGGCTCTGGTTCCACGCCCGGGCCCGCGCCCAGATCGCCGGCGCGCAGTCCCGGGTGAAGACGGCCGCGATGGCGTTGGCGTCGGAGGAGCACATGGCCATGGTGTGCGAGAAGAAGCCGACGACGACCAGGCCCAACAGGCCGTGCGGCAGCAGCTGTTCGGTCATCAGGGCGTAGGAGTCCGAGCCGTCCTGCTTCTGCGACTCGACCAGCAGCGGCGACATCCACATGGGGAAGAACAGCACCAGCGGCCAGACCAGCCAGAGGATCGCCGAGAGGCGCGCGGAGCGCTCGGCCTCCTTGGCGTCGGGCGTGGCCATGTAGCGCTGCGCCTGGTTGAGCATGCCGCCGTTGTACTCGAAGAGCTTGATGAAGAGGAACGCCAGCAGGAACACCGTGCCGTACGGTCCGACCAGCGGTTTCTCGTGGCCCTGGAGCTCCGGCGAGTCCCAGACGCCGAAGAAGCCGCCGTGGTCGTCGAGGCGTACGAAGACCGCCACGAACATGGCGACGCCGGCCAGCAACTGGATGATGAACTGACCGAGTTCGGTCAGCGCGTCCGCCCAGAGTCCGCCGATCGTGCAGTAGACCGCCGTGATGCCGCCGGTGATGAGGATGCCCTGGTTGAGGGAGATGCCGGTGAAGACGGACAGCAGGGTGGCGATGGCCGCCCACTTGGCGCCGACGTCCACGATCTTCAGCAGCATCCCGGACCAGGCCAGTGCCTGCTGCGTCTTCAGGTCGTAGCGGTTCTTCAGGTACTCCAGCGGAGAAGCCACGTGGAGCCGGGAGCGCAGCCGGTTGATGCGCGGCGCGAACAGCTTCGACCCGATGGCGATGCCGAGGGCGATGGGGAAGGACCAGGTGACGAACGACGTGACGCCGTAGGTGTAGGCGATGCCCGCGTACCCGGTGAACATCACCGCGCTGTAGCCCGACATGTGGTGCGAGATGCCGGACAGCCACCACGGCATCTTGCCGCCGGCGGTGAAGAAGTCGCTGACGTTGTCGACGCGCTTGTGCGACCAGACCCCGATCGCGACCATCACGGCGAAGTAGCCGATGAGCACGGCCCAGTCGAGACCGTTCATGTGCGCCCTCCCAGGGGTCGGCCCGGCGCTCATCGTGGGCGCTGCCGCGTGAACACGACAAGTGAGGGTGAGGTCAAAGGGAGGTAAAGATGTTCGATTTGATGGCCTTGGTTCACGCATGTGAACTCAGCGCATCAGCTCCCCGGCGTTGACCAGCAGTGACTGTCCGGTGATCGACCGCGCCCGGTCCGACGCCAGGAACACCGCCGCATCGGCCACGTCCGCGTCCGTGGCCAGCTCCGGCAGCGCCATCCGCCCGGTCAGCCGCTCCAGGACGGCCTGCTCGGGCACGCCCTCCGACTGGGCCGCGAACTGCACATACGCCTGCACCGGCGGCCCCCACATCCAGCCGGGCAGCACCGTGTTCACCCGGATCCGGTGCGGCCCGAGCTCCCGGGCCAGCGAGTACATCGCACTCGTCAGCGCCCCCTTCGACGCCGCGTACGCCGCCTGCCGCACCTGCGAGGGAGCGGCCACCGCAGACTGCGTCCCGATGAACACCACCGACCCGCCGCCCTGCCGGAGCGACGGCAGGCAGGCCCGGGTCATCCGCAGCGTGCCCAGCAGGTTCACCTCCAGCACCGTCCGCCAGGACTCGAAGTCGGCGTCCTCCAGCCCGCCGAAGTAGCCGTCGAGCGCGGCCACGTGGACCACCGCGTCGATCCCCCCGAACCGCTCCCGCGCCAGCCCCGCCAGCGCCTCGCACTGCGCCTCGTCGCGGATGTCCGTGACCCGGTACGCGGTGTGCGTCCCGCCGGGATCGACCTCGACGGCGGTCTTCGCCAGACTCGCCTCCGTACGGGCCCCGAGCACGGCCCGCCCGCCGTCCCGTACGACCGCCGCCGCGACCTGCCGGCCCAGCCCGGCCCCGACCCCCGACACCACGACCGTCTTCCCCGCGAGCAGTGACATGGCAGGACCTCCCCGGACCGGACCCCTGGTGCTCCATCTGACGGAGCGTCAGAGTATGGGTCAGTCACCGACGAAGGGGAAGGGCATGAGCGAGGACACCCGCAGCGAGCTGTACGCCGAACTGGCCGCCGTCGGCCCCTACGGCACCCACCCCGGACACGCCCTCATCACCATGGTCGAGCCGCATCCCGGCCACGAGTACGCGTACAACCGCTGGTACGAGGACGACCACTACTACGCCGGGGCGATGGCCATGCCCTGGATGCAGGCGGGCCGCCGCTGGGTGGCGACGCGGGACCTCCAGCTGCTGCGCTACCCCGAGAAGTCGGCGATCGCCCAGCCCGTCACCGCCGGCTGCTACCTCTCCACCTACTGGATCACCGACGGCCGCTACGACGACCACATGCGCTGGACCGTCGCCGTCAACAAGCGCCTCAACCGGGACGCCCGCGTCTACCACGACCGCACGCACGTCCTGACGGCGTTCCAGGACCACGAGACGACGGTGTACCGCGACGGAGCGGCCGGACCCCGCGACGTCCATGCCCTCGACCACCCCTACGCGGGCCTGGTCCTCCAGGTCGTCGAGGCGGACACCCCCGAGCAACGCGACCCGCTCCTCACGTGGCTGCGCACCCGCCACCTCCCCCGGCGCCTGGCCGGCTCCCCGGCCGCGCTGGTGACGGTCTTCCGCCCCACACCCCTGCCCGGCGACCGCATGACGTACGTCAAACAGGTCGAGGGCGTCGACACCCGCCTGACGCTCCTGTGGTTCCTCCAGACCGACCCGAGGGAGTGCTGGGACCCCTTCCTCACCGGCCTCGACCGGGCGGTGGCCGAGTCGGGCCTGGGCAGGGTGGAGCTGGTGGCCCCGTTCATCCCGACGGTGCCCGGCACGGACACGTACGTGGACCTGCTGCGCTGAGGCTCAGCGCAGCTCCTCCGGACACGGCGTACCCCGCGGGAGCTGGTACGGCGCCGCCAGCCGGTACGTCCCGGCCTTCGGGGCCAGCAGCTCCGTCCACTTGTCGCCCTGCGCGTCCTCCTCCGTCTCGGCGAGGCAGCCGTTGACGTTCACGTACGTCTTCGGCTCGTCGTCGGGACGGTTCCTGGACTCCTCGGTCTCCTGCGGCGGCTTCAGGCTCTTGCCCTCCGCGTCGACGATGCTCAGCCACGGCGAGTAGGGGATGCGCACCAGGATCCGGCCCGGCTTCTTCACCTGGAGGGTCATTTCCCCCTGCTCGGCCCGGTCGACCACCGCGTTCGGCTCGGCCAGCGGGGTCGGTGCGGTCACCTTGAACAGCTGCCACGTGGCGTCGCCCCAGATCTGGGTCAGATACGGCAGCCCGCGCCGCACCAGCGCCCGCTCCCGCTGCCCCCCGTCACCGTCCGGCTCGCCCTTCGGCAGCACCACGTAGTGCACCGCCCAGCGCTTCAGCCACTCGTGGTAGTTCGCCGAGTTGAGCGTGTCGTCGTAGAAGAGGGGGTTGCGCTCCATGTCCGCCTGCCGGTTCCAGCCGCGGGCCAGGTTGACGTAGGGGGCGAGCGCGGACGCCTCGCGATGGGAACGCGCCGGGACCACCTCGACCCGGCCCTTCTCGGCGCCGACCTCCTGCAGTTCGTTGACGAGCGGAGCCAGCTCACGCGACCAGGACGCCGCCGGGGCCGTGTGCACGATGTCGTCGACCGTCTTGAAGCCGATCCACACCCCGAAACCGCACAGCGCCACCACGGCCGCGTACCACTTGCGGCTGCGCGGCACCGTGAACGGCAGCGCGGCGACCAGGGCGACCCCGGCGAACAGCATCGCCAGCCGCGTGATGTTCGACCCGATCTGGGAGCTGATCAGCCACACCAGCACGACCCCGAGGCCGTACACCGCGGCCGTGAGCCGGACCGTCTTCCACTCCTGCGGCACCAGCACGTACGCCAGGACGGAGAACGCGAGCGGCAGCAGCACCGAGCCGATCACCATCGGCTGCGTGCCCGAGAACGGGAACAGCCACGCCGACACCGCCACCACGGCGGTCGGCGCGAGACCCAGCGCCCAGGCGCCCGGACGCCGCTTCTGCAGGAACAGCGCCACCGCCACCAGGCCCACGAACAGGCCCGCGACCGGCGACGCCATGGTCGCCAGTGCGGCCAGCGGCGCCGCGCTCAGCGCCTTCGCCCAGCGCTTGTACCGCCACCGGTAGGGCCAGCAGAACACGACGGCGACCGCGCCGAGCGCGAACATCATGCCGAGACCGAACGTCACCCGCCCCGACACCGCGTTGCAGAACAGCCCGAACACGCCCGCCAGCGACGCCCACAGCGGGTTGAGGACCGAGCGGCTGCGCAGCAGGAGCAGGGTCAGCAGACCGGCCGAGACCGTCCCCGCGATCATCATCGTGGTGCGCACGCCGAGCACCGACATCAGATACGGCGACACCACGCTGTACGACACCGGGTGCATCCCGCCGTACCAGGCGAGGTTGTACGCCGAGTCCGGGTGCCGGCCGACGAACTCGGCCCACGCGTCCTGCGCGGCCAGATCGCCGCCACTGTTCGCGAACGTGAAGAACCAGAGGATGTGCAGCGCCGCGGCGAGTCCCGTGACGGACAGCACCGGGTGCCGCAGCATGCGCTCGCGCAGCGCCAGCACGGGGGCGGGCCACTCGAACCCGGCCTTGCGCTCCGCGGACGCGCCGCCTTCGGCCGCGCCTGCTTCGGACGGACCTGCTTCGGACGGACCGGCTTCGGGCGGACCGGCTTCGGGTGAGCCGCCCGCGGGTGCGCTGACGTCCCGCGCGGTGGCGTTACGCCCCGCGGCGTTCGACGAGCTGTCGTCCGGTGCTTCGGGCAGGCGTATTCGCGGGCCTGATACCGAGCCCGGTTCGGCGTCGTCTGCGCGTGTCGGCTCCGCAGTGGCCACTCGAAGGCACTCCCCGTGTCCCGTCTTCTGTTCTCGCTTCGCCGCCGTGCCGGCGCGAGCGGCGGCATGTCCCGATTCGGGACGCTAGCACGCACCCCGCCGGACGGCGCCCGGACGGGCCGTCACCGGCGGGGTGCGGTGGTGCGGGTCGTACCCCGGGTCAGCCGATGCGGGTGAGCTTGGCCCCGAAGCCCGGCTCCGCCAGGTCCTTCTGGAGGGCCACCGGGACCTTCACGGCACTGGTGGTTCCGTCCCCGACGGTCAGTGTGCCCACCTTGGTACCGGCCTTGGCCGTGTGCGGGAGGTCACCCCCGGCGAACGTCAGCTTGACCGACAGGCCCGCCCAGCCGACGGCCGTGACGTCCTCGGTGACGGCGACCGGCGTGCGGCCGCCGAGACCGTCGTCGGCGTACCCGACGACGTCACCCTTCTTCAGGATCGTCGCCGACTCCAGCGCGCCCTGCGCCGCCCGGATCAGCTTGTCGCCCTCGTGCAGGGCGGCGCCCAGGATCGTGTTGTCCGGACCGCCGGCGGGCTGGCGCACCACCGCGCCGATGATCCGGTGGGTCTCGCCGTCGACGTCCTTCTTGGCCGCGAAGACGAGGTTGCCGAGCGCCGAGGTGGTGGTGCCGGTCTTGATGCCGGTGACGTCGTTGGAGCCGACCAGGCGGTTCCAGTTGTCGTGCTTCGTGCCCTTGTAGTCGACGTACGACATCATGGCCGCGACCTCGCGGAACGCGGGCTGCTGCATGGCGGCCCTGGCGAGCTTCACCTGGTCCACGGCCGTGGAGACGGTCGTGTTGTTCAGGCCCGAGGGGTCGGTGTACGTCGTGTTCTTCATGCCGAGGTCCTCGGCGGCGTCGTTCATCTTCTGCACGAACGCCTTCTCGGAACCGGCGTCCCAGCGGGCGAGCAGCCGCGCGATGTTGTTCGCGGACGCGATCAGGATGCTCTCCAGGGCCTCCCGCTCGGTGATGCTGTCGCCCTTGGTGACGTCGACGGTGGACTCCTGGCCGGCGTCGGACTGGTCCTGGGCGGCCTGGTCGATGCCGATCTTCGGGCCCTTCTCACCGCTCTTGAGCGGGTGCTCGCGCAGGATGAGGTAGGCGGTCATGACCTTGGCGACACTCGCGATCGGGACGGGCTTCTGCTCGCCGGAGGACCCGAACGTGCCGATGCCCTGGA
>NZ_JAKEIO010000057.1 GCF_021474405.1 [Streptosporangium] indianense | reverse complement strand
TCGGGGGTGGTGTGGCGGGTGACCAGGTCGGTGAAGAGGTCTGCCAGGGCGTCGGCGTGGGTGCGGACCTGGGCGGCGGCGCGGAGGACCTCCGCGAGGGGGATGCCCTCGTGGACGAGGGCCGACGAGACGTCGAGCAGGCGGCGGCTGATGTGGACGATCTCCTCGCCGTCGGTGCCGAGGTAGCCGAGTTCCATGGCGGCGGCGAGGTTCTCCGGTGTGGCCTCACCCGCGAAGTGGTCGGCGAGTTCCTCGGGGGTGAGGTGGACCGGCTCCTCCTCGGTGGGGCCGCCGACGCCGAGCAGGTCGCCGACGTCCCGGCCGTGGTCGAACGCCTCGGCCAGTTCCGCGATGCCGTTGAGGGTGTGGCCGCGTTCCAGCAGGGCGGTGATCGTGCGCAGCCGGGCCAGGTGGTGGTCGTCGTACCAGGCGATGCGGCCTTCGCGGCGGGGCGGTGGGATCAGTTTGCGCTCGCGGTAGAAGCGCAGGGTGCGCACCGTGATCCCGGCGAGGCGGGCCAGCTCTTCCATGCGGTATTCACGCTTCTCGGCCACCTGGGCACCTTAAGGCGTACTGCGGGTAACTTCCTTGTCCCGCCCCCTACCCATCAGTACGCCGCTGCCCTACGCTCCCACTGCGCCAGTGTTCACTGGCACGGTTCTCGTGGTGTGTGGAGGTGTCGGCGTGGGCGAGCGTGAACACGAGCATGTGCGGGTCGCGGTGGTCGGGTCCGGTTTCGGCGGGCTGGGGGCGGCCGTGCGGCTGCGCCGCGAGGGTGTCACCGACTTCGTCGTCCTGGAGCGGGCGAGCAGTGTCGGCGGCACCTGGCGGGACAACAGCTACCCGGGATGCCGGTGCGACGTGCCGTCGCACCTCTACTCCTTCTCCTTCGCGCCCCACCCCGACTGGCCGCGCACCTTCTCGGGGCAGGAGCACATCCGCGCCTATCTGGAGCACGTGACGGACGTGTTCCGGCTGCGGCCGCACCTCCGCTTCGACTCGGAGGTGAAGCGGATGACCTGGAACGGCGAGCGGCTGTGCTGGGACATCGAGACCAGCAGTGGGAACCTGTCGGCGGACCTGGTCGTGTCGGCCACGGGCCCGCTGTCCGACCCGAAGGTGCCCGCCATCCCCGGGCTGGAGTCCTTCCCGGGCAAGGTGTTCCACTCGGCCCGCTGGGACCACGACTACGACCTGCGCGGCAAGCGCGTGGCGATGGTCGGCACCGGCGCCTCGGCCGCGCAGATCGTGCCGGCGATCCAGCCCGACGTCTCGCGGCTCACCCTGTTCCAGCGCACCCCGCCCTGGGTCATGCCCCGCATCGACCGGAACATCAGCGGCGCCGAGCGGTGGCTGCACCGGCAGCTGCCCTTCACCTCGCAGCTCAGGCGCGGACTGCTGTGGGGCATCCGCGAGTTGCAGGTCCAGGCGTTCACCAAGCATCCCAAGCAGCTCGGGTTCATCGAGGACCTGGCCCGGCGCAACATGGCCCGCGCCATCAAGGACCCGGCCCTGCGGGCGAAGCTCACCCCGGACTACCGCATCGGCTGCAAGCGGATCCTGCTGTCCAGCGACTACTACCCGGCGCTCGCGCAGCCGAATGTGGACGTCGTCGCGAGCGGGCTGACCGAGGTCCGCGGCTCGACCCTCGTCGCCGCCGACGGCAGTGAGGCCGAGGTGGACGCGATCGTCTTCGGCACCGGCTTCCACGTCACCGACATGCCCATCGCCGAGCGGGTGGTGGGCGCCGACGGGCGGACCCTCGCCGAGACGTGGAAGGGCGGCATGGAGGCCCTGCGCGGCGCCTCCGCGGCCGGCTTCCCCAATTGGATGACCATCATCGGACCCAACACCGGCCTCGGGAACTCCTCGATGATCCTGATGATCGAGTCCCAGCTGAACTACCTCGCCGACTACGTCCGTCAGCTCGACGTGCTCGGCGGCCGGGTCGCACTGGACGCCCGCCCGGACGCCGTGCGCACCTGGAACGAGAAGGTGCAGGAACGCATGAGGCGCACCGTGTGGAACACCGGTGGCTGCACCAGCTGGTACCTCGACGCGAGCGGCCGCAACACCACCATCTGGCCCGGCACCACCGGTGAGTTCCGGCGGGCGACGCGACGGGTGGACCTCGCGGAGTACGAGGTCCTGCGCGCCCCCGTGCCGGAGCAGCGCGCCGTGCGGAAGGCCGAGGTGGACGCGTGAGCCGCCTCCTGCACGTCGACTCCGGTCCGTACGCCCCGCCCGCCCCCGCGCGTGAACTGACCGCGGTCTCCGCCGACGGCGCCCGCCTGCACGTCGAGGTCCACGGGCCGGAGGGCGCGCCCGCGGTCGTCCTGGCCCACGGCTGGACGTGTTCCACCGCCTTCTGGGCGGCCCAGCTGCGCGACCTTTCCGCCGACCACCGGGTCATCGCCTACGACCAGCGCGGCCACGGACGCAGCCCCGCGAGCCCCGCGTGCAGCGCCGACGCGCTCGCCGACGACCTGGAAGCCGTCCTCACGGCCACCCTCGCGCCTGGTGAACAGGCCGTGATCGCGGGGCACTCCATGGGCGGCATGACGGTGATGGCGGCCTCCGCGAGAGCCACGTTCCGGGCGCACGCGGCCGCCGTCCTGCTGTGCAGCACGGGCAGTTCGCAGCTGGTCGCGGCCTCCACCGTCGTGCCGATGCGGGCCGGGCGGGCGCGCACCTGGCTGACCCGGCGGATTCTCGGCTCCCGCGCCCCGCTCGGGCCGGTCACGCCGCTGGCCCGCCGGATCCTCAAGTACGGCACGATGGGCCCCGGTTCGGGCCCGCACATGATCGAGGCGTGCGCCCGGATCGTGCACGCCTGCCCCCGCACGGTCCGCCACTCCTGGTCGCAGGTGCTGGACCTGCTGGACCTCGACCACGGCGTGCGGGAGCTGGACGTGCCCACCGCCGTGATCGTCGGTACGGCGGACCGACTGACGCCGCCGGTGCAGGCCCGGGCCCTGGCCGCCGCGCTGCCGCGGTGCACCGGGATCACCGAGCTGCCCGGCATCGGCCACATGACGCCCGTCGAGGCGCCCGACCTGGTCAGCGGCACCATCAGGGAACTCGTCCACGCACACATCCAGGTCGTAACCGAGGAGAGCGCATGAGCAAGGTGAACCTCGAGGGCAAGGTCGCCGTCGTGACCGGGGCGGCGCGCGGCGTCGGGGAGTTGCTGGCCCGCAAGCTCTCCGCGCGCGGGGTGAAGGTGGCGCTGGTCGGTCTGGAGCCGGACGCGCTCAAGCAGGTCTCCGCGCGGCTGCACAGCGAGAGCGACCACTGGCACGCCGACGTCACCGACCACGAGGCGATGGTCCGCGTGGCGGGTGAGGTCGAGGAGCGCTTCGGCCGGGTCGACATCGTCGTCGCCAACGCCGGTGTCGCCACCGGCGGTCCGTTCGCGGACTCCGACCCGGAGTCGTGGCGGCGGGTCATCGAGGTCAACCTGATCGGTTCGGCGGTCACCGCCCGCGCCTTCCTGCCGCTGCTGACGCGCAGCCGGGGCTATCTGCTGCAGATCGCGTCCCTCGCCGCGATCACCCCGGCGCCGATGATGACCGCGTACTGCGCGTCCAAGTCGGGCGTGGAGGCGTACGCGCACAGCCTGCGGGCCGAAGTCGGGCACCGGGGTGTGAAGGTGGGCGTCGGCTACCTGTCGTGGACCGACACCGACATGGTGCGCGGGGCCGATCAGGATGACGTGATGCGGGAGTTGAGGCAGCGGCTGCCCTGGCCGTCCAACAAGACGTATCCGCTGGGGCCGGCCGTGGACCGGCTCGTGGAGGGGATCGAGCGCCGGTCGAGCCATGTGTACGGGCAGTGGTGGCTGCGCGGGATGCAGGGGGTGCGCGGCTATCTGCCCGCGGTCATCGGGACGGTGGGCCAGCGCGAGATGCGGAGGTTCGCGGACCGGCTGACGGGCATGCGCACGGGCCTGGTCGGGGCCGGTGGAGCCGCCGACGAACAGCAGCGCACTACGCTCCGTAAGTGATCGACATGCGCAGGGTCACGGCCCGTGTGAATCTGATCGAGCCAGATCCCCTCACCCCCAACGGGAGTGAACCCACATGGGTATGAAGGACCAGTTCCAGGAGAAGTCCGAGCAGTGGCAGAACCAGGCTCGCCAGAAGGCGGACCAGGCTCGCGAGCAGATGCAGGGCCGCGGTCGCCGGCGCGACGAGGACATGGACCCCTCGCAGCCGCAGCGCGACCGTGAGCGCTCGGAGCCGCAGCGCGACCGTGAGCGTGACGAGGACCGCTTCGACCAGGACTACGACGCCTGACGTTGCGAGCCGCAGGAAAGGGGTGCCCCCGAGCGGGGCGCCCCTTTCCCCTTGTACCGCCCGGGCGTTCACGTCCTGGGTGGCAGCTTCGGGCGGGAGCGGTCCGGTACGTCGCTGTAGGTCGGCGGTGTCGCCGGCGGGTCGGTCTCCAGCAGCCCGAGCGCCAGCTCCACCGCGTCGGTCAGCTGGGCGTGGCGTCCCTCGGCCCAGTCCAGCGGGGTGCGCAGGACGTCGATGTCCGGGTCGACGCCCTTGTTCTCCACCGACCAGCCGTAGGCGTCGAACCAGGCGGCGTTCATCGGCACGGTGATCACCGTGCCGTCGCCCAGTTCGTGGCGGCCGGTCATGCCGACCACGCCGCCCCAGGTGCGCTGCCCGACGACCGGGCCGAGCTTCAGCAGCTTGAACGCGGCGGTGATCATGTCGCCGTCGGAGGAGGTCGCCTCGTCCGCCAGCGCCACGAGCGGGCCGCGCGGCGCGTTCGAGGGGTAGGACACCGGCTGGGCGTCGCGGGTCAGGTCCCAGCCCAGGATCGTCCGGCTCAGCGTCTCGACGACCAGCTCGCTGATGTGGCCGCCCGCGTTGCCGCGCACGTCCACGATCAGCGCCGGGCGGGACACCTCCATGCGCAGGTCGCGGTTGAACTGCGCCCAGCCCGAACCGCCCATGTCCGGGATGTGCAGGTAGCCGCAGCGCCCGCCGCTCAACTCGCGCACCACGGCTCGGCGTTTGGCCACCCAGTCCTGGTAGCGCAGCGGCCGCTCGTCGACGAGCGGGACGACGGCGACCCGGCGCGGCGGCCCCTGGCCCTGCGCCGAGTCCTCGGCCGGGGTGAAGGTCAGCTCCACCGTCGTGCCGCCCGCGCCGGCCAGCAGCGGATACGGGCCCGCGTCCGGGTCCACCGGGCGGCCGTCGACATGGGTGAGGACCGCGCCCTCCCGGATGCCCGTGCCGGCCAGCGGGGAGCGGGCCTTGGAGTCGGAGGAGTCGCCGGGCAGGATCCGCTTGACCGTCCAGCCGGCGTCCCGGCGTACGAAGTTGGCGCCCAGCAGGCCCTGCCGGCGCTGGTAGTGCGGGGGACCCTCGTTGCGCCGGGCGGCGGTGACGTAGGCGTGGGAGGTGCCCAGTTCGCCGAGGACCTCGCGCAGCAGGTCCGCGAACTCGTCGGGGGAGGCGATCCGTTCGACCAGCGGGCGGTACTGGCCCAGCACCCCGTCCCAGTCGATGCCGCACAAGCCCGGCTCCCAGAAGTAGGCCCGGGTCAGCCGCCCCGCCTCCTCGTAGGCCTGCCGCCACTCCGCGGCCGGGTCCACCGTGTGCAGGATGCGGCGGGCGTCGATCCACACCGTGGAGTCGCTGTCGCCCGGCTCGTTGGCCGGCACCGCCCGCAGCTCGCCCTCGTCGACGATCACCAGCCGGCTGCCGTCGCCGCTGACCGCGAACCAGTCGAGGTGCTGGGCGAGTTCGGACTTCCTGGCCTTGGTGATGGAGAAGTGCTCCAGGGTGGGGCGGCCGCTGGTGTCGTCCGGGTTGGCGAAGGTCTCGCCGAGGGCGCCGGAGATCGGCCAGCGCAGCCACACCAGCCCGCCGCCGGCGACCGGGTGCAGCGCCGAGTACTTGGAGGCGGCCACCGGGAACGGCGTGACGCGGCTCTCCAGCCCCTCCACCTCGACGGTCACGGCCCCGTGGTCCCCGTTGTCGTCGTCCTCGACCGGGTCCAGGCCCCCGGCGGCCGGGCGGCCCTCGGGGTTCAGCGCGAACGGGGAGGGCGTCGCGGAGGACAGCGGCACGAGGTAGGGGCGGCAGCCCAGCGGGAAGGACAGGTCGCCGGTGTGCACGTCGTAGACGGGGTCGAAGCCGCGCCAGGACAGGAAGGCGAGGTAGCGGCCGTCGCGGGTGAAGACCGGGTTCTCGTCCTCGAAGCGGCCGTTGGTCACGTCGACGACGACCC
This sequence comes from [Streptosporangium] indianense, assembly GCF_021474405.1. Taxonomy (GTDB): domain Bacteria; phylum Actinomycetota; class Actinomycetes; order Streptomycetales; family Streptomycetaceae; genus Streptomyces; species Streptomyces indiaensis. The sequence goes on along the minus strand of NZ_JAKEIO010000057.1, from coordinate 40,132 downwards.
GGTCGGCGAGCCGGGCCATCTTGATCTGCCGCAGGGTCCGCCCGATGCCCGGGTGCGACCAGGTGAGCCACGCCCCGTCCGGGGAGAAGGCCAGGTCGCGCACGGGCCCGTTGATCGACCGGATCAGCTCGGTGACCTCGCCGCCGGAGTCCTCGGTGACGTCGACGAGGAGGAGCCGGCCGTCGTGCGAGGCGACCGCGAGCCGCTCGCCGTCGGGGTCCGAGACCAGCTCGCGCACCCGGCCCAGCTCACCCGGGGCCAGCCGCCGGGGCGCGCGGTCGCCGCTCGCCCTGGGCAGGAAGGCGATCTCGACGGCGTCGTCGCCCTCGGCGTCCGTCACGTACGCCACCCGCCCGCTCCCGCCGAGCATCTCCGGCATCCGGACCCGGACGCCCGGGGTGTCGGTGAGGGTGCGGGCCGGGCCGTCGCGGTGGGTCAGCCAGTACAGGCTGCCCCGCACGACGACGGCGCTGGCGCGCCCCGTCTCGTCGACCGAGAGCCCGTCGACGTGCCGGGACGCGGCCACCTGGTAGGGGCGCCGCCCCGCCCGCGGCCCGCTCAGCCGTACGTCCAGCCGACGCGGCTCGGAGTCCGGGGACAGGTCGTCGACGATCCACAGGTCCCCCGCGCACTGGTACACCACCCGGGTGCCGTCGCTGGCGGCGTGCCGGGCGTAGAAGGCGTCGTGGTCGGTGTGCCGGCGCAGATCGGAGCCGTCGTGGGCGCAGGAGTAGAGGTTGCCGACGCCCTCGTGGTCGGAGAGGAAGGCGATGCGGCCGCCGACGAACATGGGGGAGTGCAGATGGCCGCCGAGGCCCGCCAGCAGCCGTTCGCCGTGCAGCCAGAGCCGGCCCGTGGCGCCGCCGCGGTAGCGCTTCCAGGAGGCGGGTTCGTGCGGCGGGGTGCCGGTGAGGAGGAGGGACTTGCGTTCCCCGTCGACGTCGGCGACCTGGATGTCGGAGACCGGCCCCCAGGGCAGTTTGCGGCCCGGGTCGCCGCCGGGCGTGACCTTGTAGGCCCAGGTGAAGTAGGAGAACGGCTCGCCGTGTGAGGCCACGGCCAGGATCTCGCCGTCCGGGGTCCAGCCGCAGACCCGCGTGTCGGCGCTGCCCCAGTGGCTCACCTGGCGGCTCGGGCCGCCGTCCACCGGGACGACGTGGACCTCGGGGACCAGGCTGCGCCAGCTCGTGTACGCGAGGTGACGGCCGTCGGGCGAGAAGCGGGGGTGGCCCAGCTTGGTGCGGTCGACGGTGAGCCGCCAGGCGCGGCCGGGGGCGTCGAGCGGGGCGAGCCAGAGGTCGTCCTCGGCCACGAAGCACAGCAGGCCGTCATGGAGGTGCGGCAGACGCAGATAGGTCACGTCCTCATGCTTTGCCGGGGGACGTACCCGGGCAACTCAGGACGGAAGTCCGGCCGTGACCCAGGACACGTACGAAACGGTTTCGTTTTCTTAGGGGGTGCGCTACCTTCGTGACGTACGGAACCGTGTCGTTCGGAAGCAGGAGGGTGAGAGGGATGAGCGAGGTCGCCGCCGCGCGTCGCAGCCGGATCACCCCCGAGCGTGAGGCCGAGCTCTATGCGGCCGTGCTCGACCTGCTCCGCGAAGTCGGCTACGACGCCCTCACCATGGACGCCGTGGCCGCCCGCACCCGGTCCAGCAAGGCCACGCTCTACCGCCAGTGGGGCGGCAAGCCGGAGCTGGTGGCGAAGGCGATCCGGCACAACAAGCCGGGCAACATCGCCGACATCGACACCGGGTCCCTGCGGGGCGACCTGCACGCCCTCACCTCTCGTGAGGACGACTGCACCATGCAGCAGAACGCCGCGCTGATGCGGGGCCTGTTCATGGCGGTGCACGCCAACCCGGACCTCCTCCAGGCGTTCAAGGAACTCCTCGTGGAGCCGGAGATGGCGGAGTTCCACCGGGTGGTGCAGCGGGCCGTCGACAGAGGCGAGGTCCGTGCCGACTGCCCGGCACTGGACTACGTCGTCCACATGCTCATCGGCGCGTTCGCGACGCGCACGCTGATCGACGACCGGCCTCCGACGCAGCGGTTCCTCATCTCGTACATCGACGCCGTGGTCCTCCCCGCCCTCGGCGTACCCACCACCGACTAGTCCCCTCGGCCAGCACCTACCTGACGTCTCCGCTCATGTCGTCGGGCTGATCACCCCTGCCCTGAAGACCCACGACTGACCGGGAGTACGCCCTCGTGGCCACTTTCCTCTACAGACTCGGCCGGCTTTCGTTCCGGCGGCGGCACGTCGTCGCCCTGATCTGGGTCGCGCTGCTGACCCTCGCCGGTGTCGGCGCGGCCAGTGCCCCCGCCGCGGGCAACAGCTCGTTCTCCATACCCGGCACCGAGGCCCAGAAAGCCTTCGACCTGCTGGAACAGCGCTTCCCCGGCACCAGCGCCGACGGCGCCACCGCCCGCGTCGTCTTCAAGGCGCCCGACGGCCAGAAGATGACCGACCCCGGCAACAAGGCGACGGTCCAGGACACCGTGAAGGACCTCTCCGACGGTTCCGAGGTCGTCCGCGTCACCGACCCCTACCGGGCGAAGGCCGTCAGCAAGGACGGCACCATCGCCTACGCGCAGGTGTCGTACAAGGTCTCCGGCATGGAGCTGGACGACGCCGCCAAGGACGCCCTGGAGGACAGCGCCCGGGACGCGCGCGAGGCCGGGCTGACCGTCGAGATCGGCGGTGACGCGCTCCAGGCCGTCCCGCACACCGGCTCCAGCGAGGTCATCGGCATCGCGGTCGCCGCGGTCGTCCTCGTCATCACCTTCGGCTCGCTGGTCGCGGCCGGGCTGCCGCTGCTGACGGCGCTCATCGGCGTCGGCATCGGAGTCTCCGCGATCACGGGCCTGGCCAGTGCGCTGGACCTGGGCACCACCACCTCCACCCTGGCGATGATGATCGGCCTGGCCGTCGGCATCGACTACGCGCTGTTCATCGTCTCCCGCTACCGCGCCGAGCTGGCCGAGGGCCGCGAGCGCGAGGAGGCGGCCGGCCGGGCCGTCGGCACCGCGGGCTCCGCGGTGGTCTTCGCTGGTCTGACCGTGGTGATCGCGCTGGTGGGCCTGTCCGTGGTCAACATCCCGATGCTGACGAAGATGGGCATCGCCGCGGCGGGCACCGTGGCCATCGCGGTGCTGATCGCCCTGACGATGGTCCCCGCCCTGCTCGGATACGCGGGCCGCAAGGTGAAGCCGATGGGGGAGAAGGGCAAGCTCCCCGGCCGCGCGAAGAAGGAGCAGGACCGGCCGGCCAAGCCGAACCTGGGCACCCGCTGGGCGAGCTTCGTCGTCCGCCGCCCGGTCGCGGTCCTGCTGCTCGGCGTCATCGGCCTCGGCGCGGCTGCCGTCCCGGCGACCTCCCTCGAACTGGGTCTGCCCGACGACGGCTCCCAGCCCACCTCCACCACCCAGCGCCGTGCCTACGACCTGCTGTCCGAGGGCTTCGGGCCGGGCTTCAACGGCCCGCTGATGGTCGTCGTCGACGCGAAGGACAGCGACGACCCGAAGGCGGTCTTCGCCGAGACCGGCGACGAGATCAAGGGCCTGAAGGACGTCGTCACGGTCACGCCGGCGCAGCCCAACAAGGCCGGCGACACCGCCACCATCACCGTCATCCCCGGCTCCAAGCCCTCCTCCGTCACCACGGAGAACCTGGTGCACGGCATCCGGGACGCGGGCACGGACATCAAGGCCGACACCGACGCGGGCGTCCTTGTCACCGGCAGCACGGCGATGAACATCGACGTCAGCGAGAAGCTCAACGACGCGCTGGTGCCGTACCTGGTGCTCGTGGTCGGCCTGGCCTTCCTGCTGCTGATCGTGGTCTTCCGCTCGATCCTGGTCCCGCTGAAGGCGGCCCTCGGCTTCCTGCTGTCGGTGATGGCCGCCCTCGGCGCGGTCGTCGCGGTCTTCCAGTGGGGCTGGCTGTCGGACCTCATGGGGGTCGAGCAGACCGGGCCGGTCATGTCGATGATGCCGATCTTCATGGTCGGTGTGGTCTTCGGCCTGGCGATGGACTACGAGGTGTTCCTCGTGACCCGGATGCGGGAGGCCTACGTCCACGGTGAGAAGCCGGCCCAGGCCGTCGTCACCGGGTTCCGGCACGGCGCCCGGGTCGTCACCGCCGCCGCCGTCATCATGATGGCCGTCTTCGCGGGCTTCATCGGCTCCTCCGAGTCCATGGTCAAGATGATCGGCTTCGGCCTCGCGATCGCGGTGTTCTTCGACGCGTTCATCGTCCGCATGGCCATCGTCCCGGCCGTCCTGGCCCTCCTCGGCCGCAAGGCCTGGTGGCTGCCCAGGTGGCTCGACCGCGCGCTGCCCAACGTCGACGTGGAGGGCGAGGGCCTGCGCACCCGCACCGACCGCGACGACGAGAACCGGGAGCTGGTCCGCGCCTGACGGGGGCGCCGTGAGAACCGGCCGGTGAGGGCTCGTGGGGACGGGGACCCTCACCGGCCTCCCCGCTCCCCGCGCTGGCCGGAACCCACTCGCGTGGCCGATACACGCACCGTTACGGTGCCTTCATGACGACGACAGCCGCCACTGACGCCGAGGGCTCCGGAGCCCACCCCCGGTTCGCCGAGGCCCTGCGCGAGCTCGGGCTCGGACACCTCGTGCCGCAGGTCCGCCGCTTCCCCGACGCCACCCGTACCGCCACCGAGGCCGCTGCCGCGGTCGGGTGCGGGCTCAGCCAGATCTGCAAGTCGCTGGTCTTCGCGGCGGACAGCGTTCCGGTGCTCGTGCTGATGGACGGGGCCTCGCGGGTCGACCTCGAACTCGTCCGCGAGGAGCTCGGCGCCGACAAGGTCACCCGGGCAAAGGTGGACCTCGTACGGGAGACCACCGGGTACGCCATCGGCGGCGTGCCGCCCTTCGGGCACAGGACCAGGACCCGGGTGCTCGCCGACCGCTCCCTGCTGCGGCACGACGTCGTCTGGGCCGCCGCCGGCACGCCGTACACCGTGTTCCCCCTGGCTCCCCGGGACCTCGTCGCCCACGCCGACGCCACGCTGGTGGACGTGCGCGAGCGCACCTCGTGACCCCGCTGGTCACCGCCGCCGTCCTGCTCGCCGCCGTCACCCACGCCAGCTGGAACGCCATCGCCCACAAGATCACCGACAAGACGGCCGGGTTCGCGCTGATCTCGGGCGGCGGCCTGGTCATCGGGCTGGCCATGGCGCCCTTCGTGGCGTTCCCGGCCAGCGGGGCGTGGCCCTACCTGCTCGGCTCCGCCGCCGTCCACATCGCCTACTACGCCCTGCTGATGACGTCCTTCCGGCTGGGTGACTTCGGACAGGCCTACCCCATCGCCCGGGGCACCGCCCCGCTCGTCGTGACCCTGCTCGCCGCCCTCTTCGCACACGAGGTGCCCGACGGGTGGGCCGCCGCCGGGATCGCCGTGTCCTGCGCGGGGCTCACCGGCGTCGCCCTGTGGGGGCTGCGCGGGCGGCGGCCCGACTGGGCGGCGATCGGAGCGGCCCTGGCGACCGGGCTGACCATTGCGGTCTACACGGTCGTCGACGGACTGGGCGTGCGGGCCTCCGGCTCCTCCTTCGGGTACATCGCCTGGCTGATGGCGGTGCAGGGGGTGGTGATCCCGGCGTACGTCGTCTGGCGCCGGCGCGGGGAGACCGTCGCGCTCCTGCGGCCCTTCGCCGGGATCGGGCTGATCGGCGCCGCGCTGTCCGTCGCCGCCTACGCCCTCGTCCTGTGGGCCCAGACCAGGGCCGAACTGGCGCCCATCGCGGCGCTGCGCGAGTCGTCGATCATCGTGGGCGCGGCGATCGGGGCCGTGTTCTTCAAGGAGCGGTTCGGGGCGCCGAGGATCGCGGCGGCGGGCCTGCTGGTCGTCGGGATCGGCTTGATGCTGCACACCGGATAGGGCCCCGCCAGGCGGGTGCGTCCGGCCGGTGGGAGGAGCACCCTGGAACTAAGCGTTCCGGAGGTGATCGTCATGATGCACACCACCGTGGGGTGGCACGTCGAGATGGAGTTCACGGAGGACGACCAGCACACGAAGGCGGCCGCGATGGTCCGCCTTCCCGACGGCAGCGAGGTACGGGCGCACGGGCACGCCAGCCGGCACCGGACCGACGCGAATCAGCCGCGGGTCGGGGAGGAGATCGCCGGCGCGAGGGCGCTGAACGAACTCGCCATGCAGCTGCTGACCAAGGCCCACGAGGAGATCGACCAGGCCTCCGGGCGGACCTCCCACCCGATCCACGTCTAGCGGTTGCCGGAGGCCGCCGCGGACTACAGCCCCAGCACTCCCCGCACGGCCCGCACCAGCCCCTGCGCCCTCGGATCCGCCGTCACCGTCTTGCGGAAGCCGTTGGTGACGTAGCCGAAGGCGATCCCGGTCTCCGGGTCGGCGAACCCGAGGGCGCCCCCGCGGCCGGGGTGGCCGAAGGAACCCGGGGTGAGGAACGGCGAGGCGGTGCCGTGCAGCATGTAGCCGAGGCCGAAGCGGGTGCCGACCACCAGGACCCGGTCCGGGCCCGCCGACTCCTCGGCCCGGGCCAGTTCCACCGTCTCCGGTGTGAAGAGGCGCGTGGCGGCGGCCGTGTCGCCGATCAGCGTCGCGTAGAAGCGGGCCAGTCCCTCCGCCGTCGCCATGGCGTTCGTCGCGGGGAGGGCGGCGGCCCGGTAGGCGGGGTCGTTCTGGTCCGGGAACGGGGAGATCGCGGCGAACGCCCGGCGCGTGAGGGAGGCCGGGTCCTCGTAGGCCTCGGTGACCGAGCGCTTCGGGCGGGCCCGCAGTCCGCCGGTCGGCTCGGCTCCCTCGATGCGGCCCACACGTCCGACCCGGCCGGCCTCCGACTCCGGCAGGCCGAGCCACAGGTCCAGCCCGAGCGGGCCGGTGACCTGCGAGGCGAGCCACTGGCCGGTGCTCTGCCCGGTCACGCGCCGCACCAGTTCGTCGACCAGCCAGCCGTAGGTGAGCGCGTGGTAGCCGTGGTCGGTGCCGGGCTCCCACGTCGGGGCCTGCGCGGCGACCGCCTCCGGGCCCCGCAGCGGGTCGAGCGCCTCCTGCGGGGTGAGCGGCCGGTCGAGCACCGGCAGCCCGGCGCGGTGGTTCAGCACGTGCCGGACCAGCACCCGCTCCTTGCCCTGCGCCTTGAACTCCGGCCAGTAGTGCCCCACCGGCGCGTCCAGGTCCAGCTGCCCGCGCTGGTGCAGCAGCAGGAGGACGGCCGCGGCGACACCCTTCGTCGCCGAGCGCACGACCTGGGCGGTGCCGCGTTCCCACGGAGCCGTGCCGTCGACGTCCCTGGTGCCGCCCCACAGGTCGACGACCTTTTGCCCGTCCCGGTAGACGGCGACCGCCGCGCCCCGGTCCCCGAGCGTCGCGAAGTTCCGTACGAACGCGTCCCTCACCGGCTCGAAGCCCTCGGCCACTGTGCCGTGCACGTCCACGCCCGTACTCCTCGTCTCGCCGCTGTGCTCGTGGTGCTCCCCTCTAGCCAAGCAGGATGGTCACGTCGATGTTCCCGCGGGTCGCGTTCGAGTACGGGCACACCTCGTGGGCCGCGTCCACCAGCCGGGTCGCCAGCTCCGCGTCGACGACCGGCAGCGAGACGCTGAGGGCGACCGCGAGGCCGTAGCCGCGCTGCCGGTTCGGGCCGATGCCGACCTTCGCGGCGACCGTGGAGCCGGTCAGGTCGTAGCCCTCGCGGTTGCCGACGAGGATCAGGGCGTTGTGGAAGCAGGCGCTGTAGCCGGCCGCGAAGAGCTGTTCCGGGTTGGTGCCGTTGCCGTCGCCGCCGAGCTGCGGGGGCATGGCGACCTTGAGGTCGAGCTGACCGTCCTGGCTGGTCACATAGCCCTCACGGCCGCCGTGGGCGGTGGCCTCCGCCACGAACATGATCTTCGTCGGGCGGGTGTCGACGTCGGGGCCGTCGGTCATGCTGTCCTCCCCCGGAACCAAGTGCGCACAAACACATCGTGCACAAGGTACTGGCCGGTAACCGACCTGTCATACCAGGGGGTATGCAACCGGGGGTAACCCTCAGCGGGCCCGGGCCGCCGCCGACTCCGCCCGCTCGGCCAGCCGCCACAGCTCCGCCCTCAGCCGCCCGGCCTCCGTGCCGTCGAAGCCGGTCGCCGTGAGCAGCGCACCGGGCACCCGCGCCGCCCGCTCCCGGAGTTCCTCCCCGCGTCCGGTCACGGCCACCAGCACCGACCGCTCGTCCCGCGCCGACCGCTCACGCCGGATCAGACCGGCCGCCTCCAGCCGCTTCAGCAGCGGCGAGACCGTGCCGTAGTCCAGATGCAGGGCCGCCGCCAGGTCCTTGACCGTGGTCTCGCCGCGCTCCCACAGGACCAGCAGGACCAGGTACTGGGGGTAGGTGAGGCCCAGCTCGTCGAGGAGCGGGCGGTAGGCCGCCGTCACCGCGCGCTGCGCGGCGTACAGCGCGAAGCACAGCTGCTCGTCCAGCAGCAGCGATCCGTCGCTCTCCTCGTTCGTCACGAGCCCATTGTCACGGACGGGCCGCGGCCGCCGGGACGGAACGCGGATCGAAACCGAACGGCAGCTCCAGACGGTGGGCCCGCATCAGCTCCTCGTCCGAGAGCAGCTCGCCGGTCGGCCCGTCGGCCGCGATCACCCCGTCGCTGAGGATCAGGGAACGCGGGCAGAGCTCCAGGGCGTACGGCAGGTCGTGCGTGACCATCAGCACGGTCACGTCCAGGGACCGCAGGATGTCCGCCAGTTCGCGGCGGGAGGCCGGGTCGAGGTTGGACGACGGCTCGTCCAGGACGAGGATCTCCGGCTCCATCGCCAGTACCGTCGCGACGGCCACCCGGCGGCGCTGCCCGAAGGACAGGTGGTGCGGCGGGCGGTCCTTGAACTCCGCCATGCCGACCCGCTCCAGCGCCCGGTCCACCCGCTCCTCCAGCTCGGGCCCCTTCAGCCCGGCCGCCGCCGGCCCGAACGCCACGTCCTCGCGGACCGTCGGCATGAAGAGCTGGTCGTCCGGGTCCTGGAAGACGATGCCGACCCGGCGCCTGACCTCGGCCATGTTCCGCTTGTCCACGGGCAGCCCGGCCACCGTCACCGTGCCGGCGCCTCCGGTCAGGATGCCGTTGAGGTGCAGCACCAGCGTCGTCTTGCCCGCACCGTTCGGCCCGAGCAGCGCGACCCGCTCGCCGCGCCCGACCGAGAAGTCGACGCCGAAGAGGGCCTGGTGTCCGTCGGGGTAGGCGAAGGCGAGGCCGGAGACCTCCAGGGAAGCAGTCACAGGGTCCATCCCAGCAGACAGACGAGCAGAGCGGCGCAGGGGAGGGCGAGGGCGTACGACCACTGCGCCCGGGACGCGGTCACCTCGTCGATGACGGGCATCGTGCCGGCGTAGCCGCGGCTGACCATGGCCAGGTGCACGCGCTCGCCGCGCTCGTAGGAGCGGATGAACAGCGCGCCCGCCGACTGGGCGAGCACGCCCCAGTGCTTGACGCCCTTCGCCTCGAAGCCGCGCGACTCCCGGGCGATCCGCATCCGCCGCATCTCGTCGGTGATGACGTCGCCGTAGCGGATCATGAAGGACGCGATCTGCACGAGGAGCGGCGGGAGCTTCAGGCGCTGCAGACCGAGGAGCAGTTCGCGCAGCTCGGTCGTGGCGGCCAGCAGCACCGAGGCCGCGACGCCGAGGGTGCCCTTGGCGAGCACGTTCCAGGCGCCCCACAGGCCGTTCACGCTCAGGGACAGGCCGAGGACCTCGACCCGCTCGCCCTCCGCCACGAACGGCATGAGCACCGCGAACGCGACGAACGGCACCTCGATCAGCAGCCGCCTGAGCAGGAAGCCGGCGGGCACGCGCGCGGCGTACGCGACGGCCCCGAGCAGCACGGCGTACAGCCCGAACGCCCACATCGCCTCGCGCGGCGTCGACACCACGACCACCACGAAGGCGAACACGGCCGCGAGCTTGGTGTGCGGTGGCAGGCCGTGCACGGGCGAGTGCCCGTGCCGGTACAGCTTGTGCGCGTGCCCGGCTCCCACGTCACACGCTCGTCATGCTCGTGGTGCCCGACGGGGAGGCGTCGTCCGTGCGGCGACGGCGCACCGCCCAGAACACACCGGTGCCCGCGACGACCGTGACCCCCACGCCGATGACACCCGCCAGCCCCCCGGACAGACGGGCGTCGTCGACGTCCTTGACGCCGTAGTCGGCGAGCGGGGAGTCGGCCGTGGCGTGCTCCTCGGCCTTCTTGTCGATGCCGTGGTCGCCGGCGACCTTCTCCAGGCCGTCGGGGCTCGCCGAGGCGTAGAAGCTGACGAAACCGGCCAGCACGAGGGAGGTGACCAGACCCGCCGCCCACACCGTGCGCTGCGAGGTCCGGGCGGCCGCGGGGGCGGGCTCGGGCCGTACGCCGGGCGCGTCGACCAGCTCGCCGTTCACCCGCAGCTTGAGCTTCTGTGTCAGACCGCGCGCCCCGTACACCAGGTCCGGGCGCACGGCGATGACCGCGCCGACGGTCAGCGCGGTGATCACGGCCTCGCCGATGCCGATCAGGACGTGCACGCCGACCATGGCGGTGGCGACCTTGCCGATCGAGACGTCGGTGGTGCCGCCGATCGCGTACATCAGGGTGAAGGTCAGCGCGGCGGCCGGGACGGAGACCACGGCGGCGACGAAGGAGGCCACGGTGACCGACCGGCGGGTGCGCGGCAGCACCTTCACCAGGCCCCGGAAGAGGGCGTAGGCGACGACCGTCGTGACGATCGCCATGTTGGTGATGTTGACGCCGAGCGCGGTCAGCCCGCCGTCCGCGAAGAGGATGCCCTGCATCAGCAGGACGACGGAGACGCACAGGACGCCCGTACAGGGGCCGACGAGTATCGCCGCCAGCGCCCCGCCGAGCAGATGGCCGCTGGTGCCCGCCGCGACGGGGAAGTTCAGCATCTGCACGGCGAAGATGAACGCCGCGACCAGTCCGGCCAGCGGCGCCGTGCGCTCGTCGAGTTCGCGGCGCGCCCCGCGCAGGCTCACGGCGACGGCGCCCGCGGCGATCACGCCGGTGGCGGCGGAGGTGGGCGCGTTGATGAATCCGTCAGGTACATGCACCGTTCGATGATGTGGCTTGATGCGAACGATTTGCAAGAGCGGGCAGCTCGTTTTATCTCACGCGTGATATATGCGCCTCCACGGGCGCAATCCGGAAAATATGCGACATTGGAGAGGAGTGGACGCACGGTTTCCACTCGGATTGCGCACGGTGAAGGGGCTGTCCGATGTCCGTAGTCGAGCAGTACGCGAGAGCCCACATCGTCTCGGACGCGGCCGTCCAGCTCGTCGACGAGCTGGAGGCGGTTCCGGTCAGACTGCGCTACGACCCCGACCACGACCCCCGGAAAATGCGCATGGCGCTGCCCGGCGCCGGCGCAGGCGAGTGGACCTTCGGCCGCGAGCTGCTGGAGGAGGGCTTGCGGGCTCCCACCGGGAGCGGCGAGGTGCGGGTGTGGCCGTGCGGCCGGGTGCAGGTCGTGGTGGAGTTCCACTCCGCGCAGGGCGTGTCGGTGGTGCAGTTCGAGCGGCAGGCGCTGCTGCGGTTCCTGCGGCGGACGTACATGGCCGCCGCGGAACCCGTGACGCACTGACCCCTGCCTGCGGCCCTGGGCGCCCTGCCGACCCGGGTGCTCAGCCGCCCGTCTTGAGCAGCGCCGCCACGATCGGGCCCGCCGTCGAGCCGCCGTGCCCGCCCTGCTGGACCACGCCCGCGGCGGCCAGGTCGCCCCGGTAGGCCGTGAACCAGCCGTTCGGCTTCTTCTGCCCGTCGACCTCCGCGGACCCGGTCTTCGCGCCGACGTCACCGCCGACCCCGGCCATCGCCTCGGCGGCCGTGCCGTACGCAGCCGTGTACGACATGAGCTCCCGCAGCTGCGAGAGGGTGCCCGCCGGCAGGGTGCGCGAGGCCTTCGCCAGCTTGCGTCCGTCCACGTCCGGCGAGACCAGGTAGGGCTGGCGGAAGGTGCCGGACTTGACCGTCGCCGACACCGACGCCATGTTCAGCGGGTTCATACGGACCCCGCCCTGCCCGATCAGCGAGGCGCCCATCTGGGCCGCCGACTGCACCGGCACCGCGCCGTCGAAGGACGGCACACCGATCGCCCAGTTGTTCAGCCCCAGGCCGAACACCTGCTGGGCCTCCTTGGTCAGGTCGTCGTCCTTCAGCTTCGGGGCCTGGCTGATGAAGGCCGTGTTGCAGGACCGGGCGAAGCTCGCCTTGAAGGTGCCGTTCTTGATCTCGAACTTGTCGTCGTTCTGGAACTTCCAGTGGCCGTACGTGAAGTACTTCGGGCACGGGTGCTTCTTGTCCGCCGAGGCCAGGCCCTTCTCCAGCAGCAGCGAGGAGGTGATGACCTTCATCGTGGAGCCGGGGGCCAGGGAGCCCTGGAAGGCGGTGTTGAAGCCGGGGGAGGCGTTGGCCGCGGCCAGGATCTCGCCGGTCGACACCCGCAGCAGGACCACCGACGACCGGGCCTTCTTCGCGACCTGCTGCTCGGCCGCCTTCTGCAGAGCGGGGTCCAGCGTCGTCTTCACCGTGCCGGGCGTGCCCTCGCTCAGCTCCACCAGGGTCTTGTCGGACAGGTCCTTCGCCTTGGCGGCCTTGCCGCGCACGACCCGCAGCTCGATACCGGCCTTGCCGCCGGCCTCCTTGCCGTACTTCTCGCGCAGCCCGTCCAGGACCGGGCCGAGGGAGGGGAACTTCTTCGTGGTCAGTTCGCCGCCGTCCCGGTCGAGGGCCTTGACCGGGGGTGTGCCCGACGCGCCGGTGACCAGCGTGTCGCCGTCCTTCAGATCCGGGTGGACGACGGCGGAGTGCCAGTCGATCAGCGGCTTTCCGTCGCTCGGACGGCGCACCATGGTCAGGGAACTGCTGTACGCCAGCGGCTTCTCGGTGTCCTCGTACGACACCTTGGCGCTGGCGTGGAACGGGATCTTGTCGCCCTCGGGCATGCCGGCGGTGAGGGCGAGGTCCTTGATGCGGGCGTCCTTGGTGTAGCCGGTGAGCAGGGACGTCGCCGCCGCCGGGTCGTCGGTGACCGCGGCGGCCCGGGCGACCTTGCCCGACTGCCAGGCGGTGAGGAAGGCCTGCGCGGTCTCGGTGACCTCGGTCGCCGACAGCGGGCCGGTCTTGACCTTGGGCTTGTGGTCCGCGGCCCGCGTCCCGTCGTCGGCGGCGGCACCGCCGCCGAACAGCGCGTAGGCACCGGCGCCGCCGCCCGCGACGACCACGGCGATCATCCCGCCGATCACGGCGGGTCTCGTCTTCCGTCGCTCGGCGACGCGCCTTCTGTTGCCCACTGCTGTTCTTTCCTCCGCTAATCCCCAGGGTCCCCGTTGCCCTCAGACGTCCCAACGACGGCCACCACCCTAGAGTCCCGTCCCGGGAAGGTGAGATCAGCCACCTGTTCGTAGCACGGCTGCGACAATCGGCCCGGCCGCGTCGCCGCCGTGGCCGCCCTCCTCGGTCATGGCCGCCGCCGCGACGTCGCCCCGGAAGCCGGTGAACCAGCTGTTGGACTTGGCGTTGCCGTCTACCTCGGCGGAACCGGTCTTGGCGCCGATGTCCCCGCCGATTCCGCGCATGGCCTCCATGGCGGTGCCCTGCGTGGCCGTGAGCCGCATCATCTGCTTGAGCTGGGCGGCGGTGCCCGACCGCAGGCCCTCGGCCTGCGCCAGCTCCCGGCCGTCCAGCTTCGGCGAGACGAGGTAGGGCTGGCGGAAGGCGCCGGTGATGGCGGTCGCGGTGACCGAGGCCATGTTCAGCGGGCTCATCTGGACCTGCCCCTGCCCGATGGCGCCCGCCGCCCGGTCCGGGCCGTCGACCGCGGGCACGCTGCCGTCGAAGGAGACGATGCCCGTCTTCCAGTCGTCCCGCCCCAGCCCGAAGCGGTCCTCGGCCTCCCGGGCCAGCGAGGCGTCCGTGAGCGGCTTCTCGTCGATCAGCTTGATGAAGGCGGTGTTGCAGGACCGCATGAAGCTGTCGGCCAGGGTGGCGTTCTTGTTGGGCTTCAGGCCCGTCAAGTTCTTGAACGTCTGGCTCTGCCACACGGCGGTGTCGGGGCAGGGTGCCGGGCCGTTCATCGTGGTCACGCCGTTGTCGATGAGCATCGCGGCGGTGATGATCTTCATCGTGGAGCCGGGGGCGGCCTGGCCCTCGAAGGCCGCGTTGAAGCCGTCCGTGCGGTGGTTGGCCACGGCCAGAACCTCGCCGGTGCTGGGCTTGACGGCCACCACCGACGACTGGGCGAACCGCTTGACCGCCTTCTCTGCCGCCGCCTGCGCGCTCGGGCTGATCGTGGTGGTGAGCTTGCCCGGCTTGCCCTTGGCGAGGGTCAGCAGCGGGGTGTCAGGAGCGCCGTCGCCTTCGTGCCGGACGACCAGCTCGATCCCGGGGGTGCCGCCGGCCTCCTCGCCGTACTTGTCGCGCAGGGCGTCCAGGACCGGGCCGAGCGAGGGGTACTTCTCCTTCGTCAGCTCGGAGCCGTCGCGGCCGACCGCCTCGATGGGCGGGGTGGCCGACTGCTCGGTGACCAGGGTGTCGTCCGTCCGCAGCTCGGGATGCACGACGGACGGTCGCCAGTCGACCAGCGCCCGCCCGGTGGTCAGTCCGCGCACGACCTTCAGCTCGCTCCGATAGCTCAGCGGCTCGGACTTCCCGTCGTAGACCACCTTCGCCTTCACGGCGTACGGCACGGTCGTGCCCTTCGCCGGGCCCGGCCTGATCTTCACGTCGGTGATGTGCGCGTCGTCGGCGAAGGCGGAGAGCAGCCGCTCGGCTGCCGCGCCGTTGTCGGTGTACGACGCGGCCTTCGCGGACGCGCCCGTCTGCCAGGCCTTGAAGAAAGCGGCCGTGGTCTCCTTGACCTCGTCCTTGCCGGGCGCTCCCGTCCGCTTCCCCGCGGCGACCCCGTCCGTGCCGCCCCCGTCACCGCTCAGCGCGCTCACGATGTTGAAGGCGCCGTACCCGGCCCCGCCCACCATCACCGCGAACACGCCGCCTATGACGGCGGCCTTGACTCCCTTGCCCATCGGGCCCTCCCCGTTGAGCCTTCCGCGCTCCTTTGAACGCGTTCAGAAAGCTCGATCCCGGGAGCACTTTATGCGCAAGCGGTTACCGACCGGCCAGGCATTTCGATTTTTGACCGAACACCGATCAGACCCACGTGTCCAGCCACATCCGCGACCGCCAGTCGTCGATCGGGATGGCCTGGCCGGTGTACAGCGGCCAGAAATAGATGAAGTTGCGGATCTTGCGCCCCCTGCCTCTGTGACCTGCTGCCTTCAACGGCGGGATGTCGACGTGACCCCTCCCGGGCCGCCCTGGGGCCGTGTGTGGCGGCTCCCGACCTCGTGCCGTTTGGGGAGGCGCCGCACGAGTCAGCTGGCTGACGTGAGTCGTTCAAGGCTGAGTTACGGACTGCCGCCATGTCGTTGGAGAGCGTCCGCGCGGGCACTTGCCAGCAACACACGAGGCGCTTCCAGCCGGTGCATACGTAGTGCGCACAGTCATTTGCGGGGGGTACTCATAGCCTCTCCCACGCACTACGATGTCCCCTCTGCATGGGGGGGACCGTGATGCGGGACGCTAATCGCTTATCGTATGAGCGGCTGATCGGTGCTGTTTGGGAAGACCGCGTCGAGGCCAAGATTTACCAAAAGGTAGTCGAATCCTGTTTACAGGATCCTGACATTGTCAGACGCCTAGACAAGCGGCATGGTGCTAATGCTGCGGCGATTCATGCTGCCATGGCCACGGAGTCGAACGCTTTGCGTGCCATCGAACCCACGCAAACCACGCTGGGCAAATTCCGGGCCGACATAGCGCTCCTGAGGCTTATTCAGGAGGACCAAGAGGCTCGCAAGCGGACCATGCGCTTGGACTGGAGAGTTATTGGCCTCCTTACCCTCGTCGCGTTGACGATATTTGCTTGGCTGCGAGATTGGCGGATCGAATATACTTACGGAGGTCTCGGCCTTCTTCTTTTCGGGGCAGTGATCTCTCTTGCGGATCCTGGCAGTCGGCGGACGCTGTCCCAGGCGGTCTACCTGACGTTCACTGGCCCATCGGTCGTGATGCAGTCTTTGATGTGCAAGCTATCGGGGAACTCATGGGAGGCCGACCTGCGCGTCAATGGGATTCGCCCGTTGATGAGCCGCGTCCTAGATGCACTGCTCGGTGATGACCCTGACGAATTGCTGCTACCAGAGAGCTATGACGGATTCCGTTCACCTAAACACCACCAATACGTAGTATCGAGCATCTCAGCTGAACAGCTTGCGCGCAAGATGAATCAAATGGATGGCGGGACCATCGCAGTTTGCGGCCCTAGAGGTTCCGGTAAGACCACTTTGCTCGAAGGGTGCGTGACGGATAACGATTTTTCCGTCTTTGCTGCAGCGCCAGCTACTTTCACGCCGCAAGACTTCCTCATTTCGCTATTCGCCAAAGTGTGCGAGGAGTACATTGAAAGCGAGGGGTATCGTGCGCCGAATTTCACGCGAATAACAACGACCCAGCGTGCAATGCAGCGAGTTCTTCCCTGGGTTAAGCGGTCGGCCTTGTGGGCCGCATACGCGGTTCCAGCGCTCCTCATGCTGACCCTAGGGACCTTTGCCACCGTTCGTAGCCTGGAGGAGAAGCACGGGCATGCCGTCTACTCCTTCGCTCAGGGATTCATAGAAGACGCAACGTCTCTTACCGTGGATGTGTGGCGGGGGGAAAATGTCGGTGCAGGTTTGATAGTAATAGTCCTCGCTACGGTCATATGGAGGGCCCGTCGTTGGAGCTCGCCAGGAAGTGTGCTCAAAAGTGCCTGGGATCTAAGTTACATAATCGGTGGAGCTGTGCTGGTTGCCTCGCCGGTCGTATCCGTTTTCGAAGACGCGCAACTGATGGACAGCCTAGATAAGGTATTCGACAAGCCTGGTGAAGGGAGCGGATATCTTTTTGTGCTTCTGTTCCTGTGTTGGGGTCTCGACCCCAGTCGCGTCGACGGCTCGTGGTCGGTCGGATTCTGGGATATCGCGAAGAAGGACGTGCTCAGGGCTGGGCGCCTGATCTGCTTCGGTGCATCTGTCTACATGGCCTATGCGACTCCGGCTTTGCAGCCAGTACTCAACGACGACGAAAATCCAGTTCGTGCCCTATCGGTTTTGGCTGGCTGCATCCTCTGGAAGCTCGGCGACTGGAAGCCTCAACCGGGAGAGCCCTACCTGGTTTCCCTGTGCCGCAGTCACCTCTATCGACTCAGAACGGTCCAGACAAACACGGCGACGTTGAACCTAGGCGCCTCGCAAGTAGTGACTGCTGGAAGCACCCACGCTACTTCGATTACGAGTATCCCTCCGAACTTTCCGGACCTCGTAGCGAGCTTTCGCGAGGTTCTAGAGAGCATTGCTTGGGCTCGCTCTATCCAAGGGAAGCGGACAGTCATAGCAATTGATGAACTAGACCGCTTGGGCAGTGATGTTCAAGCGCTGAGTTTTCTGGGCGAAGTCAAATCTGTTTTCGGAGTGCCGCGAGTTCACTACTTGGTATCGGTGGCAGAAGATGTTGGTGCCGCTTTTGTGCGGCGCGGCCTCCCTTACCGTGACGCCACTGACAGTTCGCTCGATGACGTCGTTCATGTGCATCCAGGAACGCTAGCGCAGTCAACGCAGATATTGCAGAAACGGGCGCCCGGAATTTCTCCGCCCTATATAGCTCTTGTGCATGCATTATCCGGTGGGCTTGCAAGAGACCTAGTGCGGTATGGACGTCGAGTCTTGGAGACGGAGGAGAGGACTGGATCCGCAGAGCTGTCAGAGATCTCCCGCAAGCTGATTTTGGAAGAGCTGTTTGAAACCCTCTCGGGCTTCAGAGTGCTCCTCGCTAGGCAGGAGTGGAGCGAGGAGGCGAGCCCGATTCTTGAGTCTTTTCGTAAGCTTATGACGCGACTTCGATCTGATTCTTCCGACGTATCGGCGATCCATCATGACCTGGTCGACTTCGCGGAGCGGAGGCGGCAATTCGATTTTTCCTCAGAGACTCTTCATCTGTCCCCGGAAACCACCAGGCTCCTGATGGAGGCCTCTTGTTATGCGTATTTCTCCCTGACCCTTTTCGATATATTCGGTTCTGAAGGTTTCACGCGACGGAGTGAGAACGCTGCCTTTTACTCAGATGGTGACCTTGAAAGGTTGGCAGAGGCAAGGCAGGAACTCGCGATCTCTGCTTACACTGCGAGGTCACTCCTGCATTCGATTCGTAGATCGTGGCAGTTGCCGACACAAAGCGAGGGGCCAAGCCGGGTATCAGGCCGAAATGGGCGGAGGATCCCAGACCAACAGGGGCAATAACCCACCCCCTCCTGAGGGCGCCGCTTCCTTCTGGCGCCCTCATAGGGTGTGCGGTTAGCTCGACAAGTACAGACACGTTCGCGATTTCCCATTATCGCCGGGGTCGCCGTGCCAGTGAGCTCTAACTGGAATAAAGGGCGTCGACCGCCGTTCTGGTGCGCCCCTCGCTGCTCGGCATCAGGTGTGTGTACGTCCTAAGGGTGAACCCCGGATCGCTGTGGCCGAGGTACTGACTCAGGGCCCGGACACTCTCGCCGGCATCCAGCAGTACCGACGCGTAGAAGTGTCTGAGTGCGTGCATGCCGTGTTCGGGGGCCGACGCGTACCGCTCGCCCGACTCACGGACCGGGATGATGCCTACGGCGGCCAAGGCGGGCTTCCAGTGGTGGTCATTGAAGTTGCTTACCCGTACGTGATTGCCCTCAGGGCCGCTGAAGATGAGCCGCTTCGTCACAGGCAGACCGTCAGGCGTGCGCCACGGAAGCGTCACGTCAATCGGCTTGAAGTCTTTGGAGTGATCCCGGAGAGCGGAGGCCACGGCCTTCGGTAGCGGTACGTCCCGAACCTTGCCACCCTTCGGCAGGGCGAAGACGTACTTGCCCCGGATGCGCTTGAGCTGGTGGCCGACGGTTAGCCAACCGCCGTCGAAGTCGAGTTCCTCGACGGCCAGGCCAAAGATCTCGCCCTGTCGCAATCCGCAGCCCGCGCCGACGTCTACGGCGGCCTGGTAGCGACGGGGGAGGGCGGCCCGTACGCCGAAGACCTGTGCTGCTGTCCACGGGACGACGCGAGGCTTGCCCGGCTTCGGGAGCTGCACCGTTCGGGCGCGGCAGGGATTCTTGCTGAGTAGCCCGTCGTCGACCGCCGCGCTGAGGGCGGCCGACACGGTGCCGACGATGATGCGGCGGTGTGACTCCGCCGGCACGGTGGCCTCCAGGGCGGCTATCCAGGCGCGGATGTGTTCCGGCTTGAACGAGCCGAGTGGGCGGGAGCCGATGTGGGGGTAGGCATGCAGCCGCAACCGGCGTTCCGCTGCCTCGCGGCTGTTTATCTCGCCTGTGTGTGTCGTGACCCAGCGTTCCGCGTACTGCCGGAACGTGGTCCGCCCGGAACGGGGGTCGACGTATTGGCCGCGCGACATGTCCGCTTCGATCCGGGCGAGCCACTGCTTGGCGAGCCGCAGTTCCTTGTCACGGAACGACTTGCTCTTCTCTGTGCCGTCCGGGCCGACGTACCGGGCGCGGTACCGGAGCCCCGTCCCGTGACGGTCGGTTTTCACCTTGACGGGCTTGCCGTCCGAGCCGGTGACGGTCTTGAACCATCGGTCTTGGATGTGGCCTGCCATGTAGGCGGTAGTCCCTTCTGAGCATGGGACGGGGAGGGCCACTGCGTGACCCTCCCCGGGGAGTTGTGCGGTGCGGTGTGGCCGCGTTAGGCGGCGTCGTTCTCCGCGTCCTTGCGACTGGTGACGTAGGCGCGCACGTCGGCGGGGTCGTAGCGGACGTACTTGCCGATGCGGAATCCGGGCGGGCCGATGCGCTTCTTACGCCACTGGTAGACGGTCTCTTTCGGCACGTCGAAGATCTCGGCGATGTCGTCTGGGTTGAGGTACCGGTCCGGGAGGCCACCCCGGAGGATGGCGGGGGGACCGGTCTCCTCAAGGAGGCGGGGCGGCGTCACTACGTCCTCCATGAGTTGGAGCCACATTGCGCTGAGTCGTGACTCATCGCGACTCAGCGCGGCTTTGAGGGGGCTTGAGTCACGATGAGTCACGACTCAGGCTGATGTGGGCCGGACGGGATGAGGCCGATGCCGTTGTAGGTGGCTACCTGCCGGCCGTACTCATCCCGGGGGCGGGTGCGGTTGAGCTGAGGGACGACGGAGAGCAGGTTGCGGCCGAACACCTGCTTCGTCCCCGGCTTGACGTTGTTGTCCTCGGCCCAGTCCCGCCAGACGGACCACAGGGTGTCCACGGGCACGCTGCACGTGGCCCCGGTAGTGCATCGTTCGCGGACGAACGCGCTGGTCGGCGATGCGGTGTCCTGCATGGTGGTGACCGCCTCGCGGCTGGTGGACGGTTCCGTGATCCGGCCTTTGGCCTCCAGGCGGGCCAGACCGTCGAGGGCCCAGTTGAGGATGCCGGGCATCTCGGCGACGAGTCGGCCGAAGAGGGTGGGGTCTTCCTTGCCCAGCCATGACACGGTCGTGTTGAGCACGATGAAACGGCGGGCGATGACGCCGGAGGAGTCGCCGAAGTGCGGGAGTTCGTTGGACAGGATCACCAGCCGAGTGGGCAACTTCCCCGTCCAGACCTCGCGGTACTTGCGGTCGATGTCGATGGTGTCTTCACCCGAGATGGTCAGTAGTCGTTCGACGACTTGGCTGTTCTCGTTGCCGGACAGTCGCGCGTCGGAGATGACCGCCAGGGGCTTGCCGATCAGGGTGGACAGGCCGAAGTTCGTGCCCATTCCGGCGAGGGTGGGCCCGGCGAGGTTCTCCTTGCCGACCAGCTCCTTGAGCACGCGGGCGATGGTGCCCTTGCCGGAGCGGGAGGGGCCAACCATGAGCAGGATCTTCTGCTGGTCGGTGCGGCCGGACAGCACGTAGCCGAACCACTCCTGAAGAGCCGCGATGGCGTCGGGATCGTTGGGCCAGATCTGGGACAGGAAGTGCTGCCAGGTTGGCGCGGTCGCGGCCGGGTCGTAGGCGAAGGGGACGGAGACCAGGTTGAAGAACCTGGGGCTGTGCGGCAGCAGGACGCGGTCCCGGATCCGCAGCAACCCGTTCTGGCACGCCACGATCAGGCTGCCGTCCTGCTCGCCGTCGCCGTCCTGGTCAATCCAGGCGGGGGCGTCAGCGTCGGTGGGCAGCAGGATGATGGAACCGAGAGCATCCAGAAGGTTGCTGATCTTCGGTTTCGTGGGTGCCCAGTCGCGTTCCTCGGGCTGCCCGTCCTTGCCAGGGGCCAGGTAGACAGCGTACTCAAGCCGCTCGTACATGGCCTTGCGAACCTGGGCTTCATCCAGCTCGCGCCAGCAGGTCCCGGTCCAGCGCATCCACGAGCCGCGCCAGCGCCGGTATGTCAGGCGCCCGTCCTCGGTCTGCCAGTCGGGCAGCAGGCGACGGGCCACGGTCAGCGGGTTCGACGGCGGCGGCAGTTCCTCGGTTTCGGTGGTGCTCTCGTCGGTCATGCTGCTGCTGTCCTCCCTTCCAGGACTGTGCGGACGCCCTTGCGGGCGGCGCCTTCTCGTGCGCCCACGTACGGCCGTGGCGCGCCCCGTACGGCGTCCTCAGAGCCGTTGACGGTGTTCTGCGGCGCTCCATTCATGCGGCGCGCTCCAGAGCGGTCTGGAAGCCATTGGTGACCGCGCGGCGGGCGTAGGGCTCCGGGACACCGACGGAGACGGTGGCGGCCACGATCTCTTCCCCGATGGCGTCCAGGCCGCAAGGCCCGGGGCAGGTGGTGTGCTGGGCGGCGAGGAAGCGTGCGACGCCGAACGCCTGTGATCCGGCGCCGGTTTCGGTGTGCTGGCGCACTATGCTCAGGCCGCGTTCGAGACCAGTGCGCACGTACCGCTCCGTGTGGCGGCAGCCGCTCGCCACAGTGCGGTCCCAGGTGGCGCGCGGGGAGGAAGAAGCCACCCCACGCCGGGCGGGGGTGGCTTCTTCCCTCACCACCAGGGCGCGGACGGCGGAAGGCAGGACGGTCATGCGGCCGGTACCGGGTCCGAGCCAGCGGGCGTACTGGCTGCGGGACTTGATGTCGACCCCGGGACGCACGGCGTTCGCCGACGGCATGGCGCCCTGGTAGATCCAGTGCTGACCGCGCGTGGTCGGTACGGTCCGCGTCGCGGGCAGGTTCTCCCTCGCCCACGCGATGGCGGCGGGGTTGTCGAGGTCGACGACGGTCAGCTCCGCGCCGCCGGGGTGGTAGGCGACCGCGACAGCCTCAGCCCATGCCGGCGCCCACGCAGGCGAGGTGATGATGTGGGGGTCGGTGGTGGCGGCGGCCCACGCGTGGCAGGGGGCCGGGCAGGTGCAGGGGCCCGCGGTCTTCATGTTCGGCCGCCCGCCGCACGCGTTGCCGGTGCAGGCGCGGCAGTTACCGAAGGGGACCTTGCCCGCGCGCAGCGGCAGCACGGGCAGCCCGGCGGCGGCGAGGGCGCAGGCTACTCGCCGGATCGGGGTGGGTTGGGTCATGCTGGGTTCCTCCAACAGGTCTGTTGAGGACTGGTTGGCAAGGGCGGCCCCGGGTCTTTGGCGAGATGTGGGGGCCGCCCTTGGCGTATCTAGTGGTCGGGGCCCGGGTGGATCAGGCAGGCGCCGCCGTCGCCGAAGACGCAGCGGGCTTGCCTGGCGTACTGCTCGCGGACGTAGCCGCGCGGGTTCTGCTCGGCCTGCTGTGCGAGGTGCTGTGCCATGTGCGGCCGGTCGGTGTCGAGCAGCAGCAGAGCCGCCGCGAGCGCGGTTTCCCTCGCGTCGCCGTCGCTGAACTGATCTGGCTCGTCCAGCAGCGCGATGCGGTCCAGCAGTGCGGCCTTGCGCAGGTAGTAGTCCCGGTCCAGCTCGGTGAAGCACTCGGCGGTGGCGAGGGTGCGGGCGGTCCAGCCGATCTCGCTGATGATGCTGGGCGTCAGCGCGTACGCCGCTTCCGGGGTCGGATAGGGCTCAGGGGCGGTGCGGTGGTCGACCGTGGCGTACAGCCGGTGACGCTGGCCGTCGCGGGTGGGGTAGTGGCGCACGGTGCCGGTGGTGAAGGCACTCTCCAGTGCGGTGAGGATGCGGGCGGTGTCGGTGGGGTCGCAGATGACGCGGATCTCGAACACAGGCGGTTCCTTCTTGTCAGCCGTTGAAAGTGCTGCGCTTGATCACGGCCTTGCGGATGTTGACCGTGCTGCCGCGCCCGTTGGCGAGGGCGCGGACGGGCGTGCGCCAGGCGAGGAGGGCGAGGGCGATCCACATCGCGGTGCCGGTGCCGAGTCCGGCGGCGGCGTTGATGGCCTCGCCGACGCCCCAGCCGATGCCGGCCGCGCAGGCGCCTCCGCCGATCCCGGCCCCGAGGAAGCGCTGTGCGATCGGGTCCAGCAGGGGCAGCGGGGTCAGGTCGCGCGGCTCGGGGCGCTCCATGGAGGGCGGGGCGAGGTGCTTAGGCATGGGGACCATGCGGCCGTAGGCGTCGGGCACCCACACCACCGGTCCGCGTTCGGCGGCCAGTTCGACTGCCGCCGGGTCGGGCGCGTGCATGCTCAGCGAGGCCGGGCCGTACGCGGGGGCAGTGGGTGTGTCCGGCCGCAGGGCGGGGACGTTGTCGTTCATGGCGAAGCCTCCTGTCAGTTGCCGAGGGCGGACAGGGCGTCGGCGGATGCCTGCACGAGGTTGTGGATGGGCTCGTACGCGCCGGTCCCGGCGGCGAAGAAGCCGAACAGGAACAGCACGACGGCCGCGCCGCCCCCGGCGGACTTGGTCTTGACGGCGAAGACGGAGGCGGCGCCGAACAGCAGCACGGCGGAGATGTTCAGGATCATCGGGAGCCTTCCGGGCGAGGGGTGTCGGTGCCGGCGCGGTAGATGCGCGCCCAGCGGTTGTAGAGCCAGCGGCCGACGCGGATGCGTTTGCCGGTGGCGCGGCAGCGGCGGCAGTCCTTGCCGCGCTTGAGTCGTCCCTTGCGGTCGGTCTTGAGGGCGTGGCCCATGCCACGGCACTTGCGGCAGTCACCGAACGGCGAGGCCGCACACAGCCCGCTGTAACCGAGAGTGACGAGTGTCAGGCAGGCGATAGCGAGGAGAGCGGGGGTCATGAGGGGCCCTTCCAGGGCGGTTTCCAGGGGTTTCCGCAGACGGGGTGCTATTCGCTAGATCACTGGTGAGGGCGGGTTTTGAGTGCTAGCGGGGGTGCTACCGGTAGCAGGTGTGGCTGCTACCGGTAGCAGCCTTCCGGGCCTATGCGGCGCCCGGCTTTTCGTTACGCTCCGCAATCGCCTTCATGAGGTCGGCGCGGACGATGCCCCGCCGAGTGGTGCGGGTGCCGTCGTCGGTCGTGCCGGCCACGTCGCGGGTGCGGATGCCGTGCGGCTTGAGCGCGCTGGTGACGTTCTCGCCCTTCCAGCCGCCGTAGACCTCCGGCCTCAGTTCGGCGAGACGGGCGGCGATCCGCTCGTTCCACACCCGCTCCTCCTTCTCCGGCACCACGGCCGCGACATCGGCGAGCAGGTCGTAGGACGGGCCGGTGACCGCCTCCGGGGCTTCCCCGAGGGCGTAGCCGGACAGTAGACCGGCCTTCTCACGCACCTTGCGAGCGCGGGCTGCGACGCGTTCGGCCATCGGCGCGTCGAGGAACGTGCTGGAGACGATCCGGGCGTCGGATCCCTCGCCGACGAAGTAGTGCAGCCCCTTGTCACCCCAGGCGAACATGGTCGCGCGTACCCCGCGCTTGTAGGAGGACGTACCGAGCACCATGTCGTTCTCGGTCTGGCCCATGACCTTCAGGCAGAACCGCGTGCTCGCGTTCGCGGAGATGCCAGTGGGCAGCGACTTCGCGTCGGGCCGCTGGGTAGCCAGCAGCAGCACGATCCCGGTGGCCGGACCACGCTTGACCAGGTCGGTCGCGATCGCCTCGAACTCCTTGCCGTGCTCGGAGTGCTCGAACAGCACCTGGCACTCATCCACGCCGATCACGATCGGGTGCAGACCGAGAGATCGCTTGTCGGCAAGGGCGCTGGTCACCTTGGACTCGGGGCAGATGTCCCGAGGCAGGGAGCGGATCCCCTTGGTGCGCCGCCGCAGTTCCTCGCGCAAGGCGCGGAAGTCGGCCAGCGCGTACTGGATGGTCTCGTCTTCCTCGCCGACGCCGTGACGGTGCGAGACGGCCTCGCCGACCGGGTCGAGGTCGCCGGTGCCCTTCATGTCGTAGGTGTGCAGCTCGGCGCGCGGGTCGAGTGCGGCGATGAGCAGCAGCAGGCGCAGGAGGAAGGTCTTGCCCATGCGGGGGATCGCGCCGATCACCCCGGCGATGAACATGAGCGTGACTTCGACCCAGCGTCCACGCTGGTCAGTGCCGTACGGGATGGCCTTGAACAGGTCGACCGTGCCGGACTTCAGCAGCGGCCAGGCGGGCTTGGGCGCGGCCTTGAGGGTCTGGTCACCTACCCACAGCACGAGGTGCCCGGGGTGTTCCTCCGACTCCGCTTCCGGCCATACGCAGCCCAGCGGCCGGCGCAGACCCGAGGCGAGACGCTCGCGCTTCTCAATCACATCGGTGACGGTCACGCCGAAGGGGAGATTGCCTTCCGCGCGCCATCCGGGCCCGTCGCGGGTGATCGGGGCGGTGAACTCGAACCCGTCCCGGCCCTTGGCCTGCGCCTGGTTGATCGCGGGAATACCGATCGATCCCAGCGCCCGCAGCACGATGTCACTGGTGAGCTTGGACGCCTTGGGGATCTCCACAGCCCGGTGAATGACGGGCTGGTCGGCCTTGCGGCCGTGGATGCCCAGCGCGAGCACCAGGGCGCTCACGGACAGGGCTTGCAGCCAGTCAGGGGCCAGGACGTAAATCGCGAGCGCCAGACCGACGCCGATGAACATGCCCAGCACCATCACCAGGGTCCGTAGCCGGACCCGGCCGTCGCGCTGCCGCGACAGCTTCAGGTATTCGGCCGCGTCCTCGCGGCGCACGGCGGCCAGTCGGACCGGTTCGCCCTCGCGGTCGGCAACCCACCGCATCGCGCCGCCGACGAGCTTCGCGGCACCCGACGGGGCTTGCAGAGTGAGGCGGGCGGCGTAGACCGGGGTGCGAAGGGCGTGGTAGGCGGCGGTGTGGGTGTAGTGGCGGGCCACCCACGCCGACGCGGTCTTGAGTTCCGCAACCGAGCGCAGCCAGAGGGGGATCACGTCTCGGCGCTTGGCGGCAGCGAGCCGACCGAGGTAGCCCGGACCGGCCGCCGCCTGAGCCGACTGGTCGACCATCACGGCCGCAGTCGGGTCGGCCGACTCGGAACCCGACTCGTGCGAGCGGGAGTCGGCCGACGCGTCGGGGCCGGGTCGGGAGGCCGGGTCGGCCGACTCGGCACGGGCCGACCGCGCCTTGTCGAGGTCGACCACGTCCGCCCCTGAGTCGGGCCCGGCGGCCATCTCGGCTTCCAGCCGGTAGAACAGTTCGTCGTCGTCGGAGTGGTTCACTGAGGGTCCTTCCACTTTCGGGTGCGAGGGAGAGCGGGCCCGGCCGACGCTGTAGGAGGTGGGCGGCCGGGCCCGTGAAGTGAATCGTCGGCCCCAAACGGGGCGTAACTATCAGAGATTCCTGAGAGCTCAGGCGGCGTGGGCCGCAGTGCGGGACAGGGCGTCGGTGACGCGTTCGCCGATCCACTGGGCGACGTTGCAGGACACGGCGTTCCCGGCCTGCATCGTCTGCTCGCCCTTGTTGCCGTGGACGATGTAGTCAGCCGGGAAGCGCTGCGCGAGCAACTGCTCGCGCGGCTGGATCATCCGGTAGTGGCAGTCGTCCAACTCCGGTGCGGGACCGAGCAGGGCGGCGGAGTCCTTCGTGCCGAGCGTGTGCAGCGGCTCGCCGGCCGACTTGGTGCCTGCGTTGCGGTATGGGATGACGAGCCAGTGATGCCGACCCTGTCCGGTCACAGTGTCGACCGGGGTGGAGACCGGTCGGGCGGTGGCGTTGCGGCGCAGGGTGACGATGAACGAGTCATCGGCATGCGGCGGGGTCAGCAGCGCCTCGAACCCCTTGGGGTTGGCCAGCCGGGTGCGCATCGGCTCACCTGCGTGGGTCGGCTGGGTGTTCCAGGTCCCGCCCGACGGAACCAGCACCGCATCCCCGATCTTCGCGGTGCGAGCCGCGAGCGGAGCGGCGTCGGCGGGGACCGCGCGGCCGTCGTGTCCGCCGTGGTTGACCGTGAGCACCATCCGCTCCCGGCCCAGCAGGTTCAGCCCGGCACGAATGCGCTTGACGGTGTTCGCGGCCAAGGGTCGCAGCCCGTGCGCCGGGCGGTCCCCGATCCGCACGCCCAGGTTCGTCCAGTCGATGATGGACGCGGCCGGACGCACGTAGGGCTCCACGATCGCGTGGCGGCAGGCGGTGTTGGGACAGCGGTAGTCGTACTGCTGCTTGTACTTGCCCACCCGGCGCCCGTTGCGCCACGTCTGCACCGCGAACACGTCCTCACCGCACTCGGGGCACCAGGCGGGTGGAGACGGCTTCAGGTCCGGCATGGGGACGTCGGTGCGGGTGAAGACGACGTAGATGCGGTCCCGCCACTGCGGTGCAGGCGCGTTGTCCGCACCCCCGATGTGGGCGGAGGACACCGAGACGATCTGGGAGCGGTAGCCGAGCATTTCCATGCCCTTGCGCCACCAGTCGAACAGCTCCCAGTCAACGGCGAACTCCAGCACGTTCTCACACAGCACCGCCTTGTAGCGGTGCACCTCGGTCGCGCGGATCACGTCGTAGGCGGTCGCCCTGGTGCGCTCCCACCCCGCGTCCTCCACCCGGCCGTACTCCTCAAGGTCCAAGGCGAGCTGGCCGTGCGTGCGGCGGCGCCCGCCAGCCGGGGAGATCTCCGTGCAGATAGGCGAGGCCCACAGGATGTCCGTCCTGGGCAGGCGCCGCATGTCGTAGTTGTTGATATCCGCGCACAGGTGGTCGGCATCGCGGTGGTTGGCCGCGTGCGTCTCCACGGCCCGCTTCCAGTGGTTCGCGGCCAGCCGTAACTCCAGCCCGGCCGCGACCAGCCCGGTAGAGGAACCGCCCGCGCCGCAGAACAGATCCGTGAACGTCAGGCTCACGCCTGAACTCCCTTCGGATGTAGGTGAGTCAGATCTCGAACAGGCCCGGCGCTTCGTCGGCGGGCGCCGTGGCGGTGCGGGTCTTGCGGGCAGCCGCGGTGTGGCACTCCGGGCACCAGGCCCGCAGCTCCTCAGCCGGGAGCGTGACGGCCTTCACCGGCGGCGTGAGCACATCGGCGGGCGCCGCCATCAGGCGGACGCGGTGACCGCGCTTGCTGGTGTAGCGGTCGTGCTCGCGCGGGCAGCGGCCATCGGTCTTGGCGTGCGGGTTGCCGCACTGCCCAGTGCACTGGCAGCGCCAACCCGCCGACTCCATCACCGGCCGCCAAACGTTGACGGCGACCAGGGGCTGAGACTTCATGCCGCCACCCCCGCGCCGACGGAGTTGTCGACGGCGTCCAGTCCGGAGCCCTCCATGCGCTCGGCCTTCAGCGTGTCGCGCAGCTTGCGGGCGTTGTCCTGCGAGGTCCGCAGCCTGGTCCGCAACCGGTCGGCGGTCAGCTCCGTCTCGGGCCAGTCGGCGGTCACCGTGCGCGCCTCGCTCAGCACCTCGTCGAAAGAGCGCTGCCGGGTCATGGACTTGGCTTTGGACGCCGGGCGGCGGCGCGGGACTGGCGCCTTGCCTCCAGCCGCCGCCTCGCCGCTCTCAGCGCTCGTGGGCTGCGGCGGGGCGGGGGTGGCCTTTTCAGGCCCGGCGGGGGCGTGGTCGCCCATGCGCAGCATGACCCGCTCGCGCCGGGGCGTCTTAGACCGCCAGCGCCAGCCGTAGCGCTCGCGCAACTCCGCACGGGCCAACTGCCGTTCCCGCTCCAGCTCCAGCGCCACGGCGTATGAGGTGACCTCCCACAGCGTCATGCGCCGCCACAGCGCGAACGTCGAGGTCGGGGCGAGCAGCCACCGCGAGACGCGGATCTTCTCCATGCGGCGGCCGGTGGCGGCGCCGATCCGGACGGCGTAGATGTGCGCGCCGATCTCGGAAAAGACCACCCACAGCAGCGGCATCGTGCCGTGCGCGATCTTGGCCCACACGTTGTGTCCGGCGGCGATGTTCAGGCCGCAGGTGATCAGGGTCAGCATCCAGGGAACGAACCGCACCCAGGCCAGGGCCATGTCCATGCGGATCAGCAGTAGGTTGGCCACGGTGAACACCGGGATGGCCACGTCGATTCCGACGGGCAGCATCCACGGCTCGCTGAACCCCCAGCGGGCGGCGGCGGCCGATACGGCGTCGAAGGAAGAGACCAGCCCCAGCGCGCCGACGCCGGCGGCAGCCAGCGCCCCGAGTCCGGCAAGGCCCATCTCCGGGCGGGTCAGCGGCGGCACCCCGGAAGCGGGCGCGCCGGTGGCGGGGGGAATGCTCTCGGCACTCATGCCGCTCCTTTCCGGTACGTGGTGTGGGTGCCGGGCCGCCCGGTGCGCCGCCCGGCCGTCGTGCCCGCGGCGGGGGCACTCATCGCGGGGTAGTGCCAGCCGCCCCCGGCGCGCTTGACCGCGTACATGGCTTCGTCCGCCAGCCGCAGCAGCGCCCCCAGCGCCTCACCCGGGCGGGAAGCCTCGGAGGTGAGGTCGGAGGAGAGGGCGGCGCCGATCGAGGCGCCCACCGTCAGGTCACGGCCGGCGTGGCGGAACGGGGCGGTGATCTCGTGGTGCAGGCCGCGCAAGAGCCACGGCAGCCCGCCCGGTTCGGTGAGCGGGATGACGGCGGCGAACTCATCCCCGCCCAGCCGTGTGGCGACCGCCCCCGGACGCTCGTTCAGGGCGTCGGTCAGGCTCGCGGCGGTAGCGCGGATCGCGGCATCCCCGGCGGCGTGCCCGAAACGGTCGTTGACGGCCTTGAAGCCGTCGAGGTCGACCAGGAGGACTACGACGTGCGGGCGGCGGGCCAGGGTGCGGGCGGCGCGGGATTCGAACGCCTCCCGCGTCCACAGCCCCGACAGCGGGTCACGGCGGGCGGCGGTCAGGCGGCGGCGCATCCACAGGCCGTGGATACCCCACCCGGCCGCGAGCGGGCCCGCGGCGGACAGCGTGTGCAGCAGACCGTTCACCGGGCACTCCCGATGGTGAGCAGCGCGGCGGCGATGAGCAGTCCGCCGCCGATCAGGGTGAGGTCGACCGCGCGGCGCAGGGTCGTGAACTTGGCGACCGCGAGCCGGGACAGTCCGGCGATGTCGGCGGCCAGGTCGGTCGCGACGGCGTCGGTGATCTCCTCGGCCGTGAGCGTGGCCCACAGCGGGAACCCGTGCCGGCCGCGCAGGTTCGGCCGGGTGGAGCGCAGCAGCAGACCGGCCGCCGTCACAAGCAGCGCGATACCGGTCCCGCCCACGAGGTAGGCGGGCAGGTTCAGCGGCAGATCACGGGCAACCGTCCAGGCGCCGGCCAGCACCGCGCCGACGAACGCCAGCAGCAGACCGGTCTTGGTGTCGGTCCGCGCGATCTCCGCCTTCACCTCAGCGTGCGCGGCCGTCAGGCTCCGTTCCGTGGCGCTCATGCCGCACCCCCCGGCACGGTCTCGTTGATAGTGCGGTTGGCCAGGGAGACGCGGGCGGCCAGCGCCCGGCGGCGGGCCCGGCGAAGGCGCCGGTTGTCCAGCTCGGTCGGGATGCGGTCCAGGGTGATGATCTGCGCGTCCAGCAGGTCAACGTCCGCCAGGATGACGGGCATCTCCTGCTCGATCGCGTCCAGCTCAGCGTCCGTCGGCTCCATGAAGTCGGCGAACGCGGTAACAGCGTCCTGAACAGTGACGATGGTCTTCATTGGGTCGTGTGTCCTCTCACAGGTGAACGGCCCGACAGCGGCTCCCGGGGTGCCACCCGGGAGCCGCGCGCCGTTGATGAAGGGGTAGCGCCAGGTCAGCGGCGAAAGGCCCAGGAGATGAGGCCACTGACGGCGTCAGTGCAGTCGGTGACCCGGCCGGACTCCAGTTCGTCGGCCCGGGCCTCCATCTCCTTCGCGGCGGTGTTCTTGCCCCGGCGGCGCAGCACCTTCGCCGCCTCACGGTTCTTCGCGGCCTGTGCCTTCATGCGGTCCATGAACAGTCCTCTCGACTGGTGAAGGGCGAAGCCCTCTCGGCTCCCCACGCCCCGCCCGTACGACACCCGCACCGAAGTGCGGAGCCAGACGGGCAGGGGAGGCAACCGGCCGCAGCGCTTGAGCTGCGGAGGGTTGAAGTAGTGCAGGTGCGCGGTCTTGCAGCCGCGCGGCCGTCACTTCGGGGGAGACGGCTCAGAAGCCCGCTTATGCAGCTCCGTCAGCAGCGGAGCGTTCTCAAAGATCACCCGGTACGGGGCTCGCGGCGTGCGGCCGAAGCCGCCTTCCTGCCGAGCTATCCCGTCCGCTAATGCAGTACCTGTTTTACAGGTACTGCATAAGGTTCCGTCAAGTAGAGCCACAGAACTTCTTGGGCTTTGCGCCGGGACTTCTTGACGCACCACCAGAGTCGCGGCAGGTCAGGGGAGTTGGTCACCCCGTACGTGGACAGCTCGGGGAGTTCTCACTACGGTCAAGAGGTCCCTAGATGTCCCACCGGGGGGTGCAGATGTCCAACGAGCGTTTGCGGTCAGCCCTGTTGGCGCGCGGCATGTCCGTTCAGGACCTGGCCGAAGAGATCAAGGTCAACCCGAAGACGGTCGAACGTTGGATCACGCAAGGGAAGGTTCCGTATCGGCGACACCAGTACGCCACAGCCGCCACGCTCCAGGTCGACGTGACGACGCTGTGGGACGACAGCCGCACGCTGGAGAGTGCAACAGACCTGTCCAAAGCGGAGATTGTGGCCGTCTACCCGCACCGCCACACGGTGCCGCCAAACCTGTGGCGTGAGATGTACGAGCGAGCCGAGACGAACCTTGACGTGCTCGTCTACTCCGGGCTCTTCCTGTCGGAGGACCCCCTGTTCATCGACCTTCTGAAGAAGAAGGTTGAAGGGACCACTCAGGTGCGCATCCTGCTCGGAGACCCGGGCTGTGAGGCCGTTCGACAGCGCGGCATAGACGAGGGACACCGGATCATGGATGGCAAGATTCGTAACGCGTTGGTGAACTACCGGCCCCTCTTCAAGAGCCACCCTGAGATCAGCTTCCGGCTGCACGCCACGACGCTCTACAACTCCATCTACCGGTCCGATGACGAGATGCTCGTCAATCCCCACGTCTACGGCATCGGCGCCTACATGGCCCCCGTCTTCCATCTGCGTCGCATGCCGGGCGGCGGCCTGTTCGACACGTACGCGAATAGCATCGAACAGACCTGGGGAGGCGCTCGCCAGGTTACGGACCGCGACATCACGGGAGCCTGACCATGGGACGCATTGACTACCTGCACGACCCCGACGCGCCGCCGGCCAACTCGGTCGTGCCCTCCGTCGTGGCGTTCGTTCAGAACGATGCGGGGCAGGTGCTCATGATTCAGCGGTCCGACAACGGACGCTGGGCGCTGCCTGGTGGTGGGCACGACGTGGGCGAGTCCATCAGTGACACCGTGGTGCGCGAAGTCTGGGAAGAGACCGGCATCAAGGCCGAAGTCGTCGACCTCTCCGGGATCTACACGGACCCCGGACACGTGATGAAGTACGACGACGGCGAGGTACGCCAGCAGTTCAGCATGTGCTTCCGGGCCCGGTCGGTGGGCGGCGAACTGCGCACGAGCAATGAGACGACGCAGGTCCGTTGGGTGGACCCAACGGACCTGCCGAAACTCGACGTCCACCCCACAATGCGGCTCCGCATCGAGCACGCCATGGACCGGACGCGAACGGCCCCCTACATCGGATGACGCTTGGCGGCGGCGACCCGTTCGAGCACGCGCGCCGTGCTTGCGCAGATCTCCGGCTCAGCGCGCCGGATGAAAGTGCCGATCAGGCTGTCCGGCCCGTAGCGGCCGGCGATCTCGTTGACCCGGTCCACAGGGTTCGTCGGTTTGCCGTCGGGCGTGGTGTTCATGTCGCAGTAGCAGAGCGCATCGTTCAGGTGCGCGTTCTCGCGGGGGAACTCGCCCTCCAGCTCGTCACGCAGGCCCCGCGCTTCAGCCTCCATCCACGCACAGGAGTGGTGCGCAACGAGTTTCACCACCCGCTCGTCGGCGTGGGCGATGTCGCGGAGGTAGCGGGCACCATCGAGCGGATGGAAGCCGGTCTTGGCGAGGTCCGGCGAGTAGCCGATGTCATGCAGGACGGCGGCCGCTTCCAGCAGTTCAGCTTCCTGCCCGAGGATGGTCGCGATGCTCCGCGCCCGTTCGGCCACCCCCAGTGAGTGCTTCCAGCGGCGCGGTAGCGGCTCCGCGAGCAGAGACTCAGCCAGGGGATAAGCCCAGTCCGTCAGCTTCGACAAGCTAGGAACGCTCCTCTCGAATCGGCAGGGCCCGGACCGTCCGCACCCTGCCCTGTCCTCCACTTGCCAGCACGCCGGCGGCCTCCAACTTGTCGAGAGCCTTGGTCACGGTGGGGCGTGATACTCCGAACCGCTCGGCCAGAACGGACGCACTGGGAAACGCTGCCCCGACTGGCAGGCCATCATCCATGATGATGGCCGCGATGCGGTCTTCCAGCGGACGACGGTCTGTCCGCTCGCCTGCCCGTACGACGCGCCACCGTCCACCCGGCTCAGGTTCGGCAACGCCTTCCTTCTGGAGTACGCCGAACGCCCGGAGTACCACCCCCCGCGAGACTCCGTGAGCCTGCATGAGGTCTGCCGCTGGTGGCAGCCTCAGCATCTCCGGATCGGCCTTGATCTGAGCCTTCACCGCGGCTGCGATCTCCAGGAAAGTCCCGCGAGGGCTCGCCTGTTGCGCCACTCGCTCTCCTCGTGTGTCTTGACGTCATCGACCTCAAGCCTCGCATGCCATGGCCGTCGCCAGAACGCTCAGAGGCAGGCGCATAGCCCACGGCGCTCTTCGTTGCGCGTCTTCGAATAGCAGCCGTAGCTGACCAGGGCTCACCCTCAGGGGCCACGAGATTCACTCCTGATCGATGGCAGCCGACTCTTGCTTATCGAACTCGCCGTTCTCAATGGCCGATATTACGCTTCTGATTGTTGATACCCGAGGGTGATCGTCTCCGGTAATCTCTGCCAGCTTCGTCTTGGTGCTTTCAAGGGCGGCGAGAGCATCCGCACTCTTCAGTATCCCCATATCGTAACGGCACTGATCCCGCCTAAAGCGTGTCACCAGTGTGTCTGAGTGGTTGCTTCCCAGTTCGGCGACTTCTGCAGCGAGTACTTGTTCGTATAGGCCCAATGCGTCTTCACGGTGTCCATGAAGGTGCAAAGAGCGAGCCAAGCAGAAGCGTGAGCCGCGCGTGTGCTTATCGTTCGATCCAAGAATCTTGGCATACGTGCTGGCCACGTCTCGGAGCTCATCTTGTGCTTCGGTGCACCTATTAATTCCCTCTAGCGCGTGGGCAAGGCAGTGGCGCTCAGATAGGACCACAGAGTCGTTTGGGTCCGAGGTTTTCAGTCGTTCCTCCAAGACAGCCCGAATTTCGGTCTCGGCCTCAACATTTCGGCCACATTTTGCCAGGAGGTCTCCGCGAAGGTGTCTGATGTGCAGAGCCCAAGGGCTTACGGGGGAATGCTCCAAATCTCGGCTGTCGAACCAAGGGAGGAGTTTGTCTATTACCTCAACTGCATCTGTGTACTTCTTTTGTTTTTGGAGGTTATTTGCGAGACACCTAGTCAAGTCCCGATACAGGTTGGACCCAAGCTCTCCGTACTCTTCTAGGTCGTCGAGAACCGATCGGTACTCCGATTCTGCTTCAGTCCATCGCTCGGTGGAGTCCAGTGCGTGGGCCATCTGGTGGCGACTATGCAGCGGAAGGAATCGATGATCCTCCGGTGTGGTGCTGCGAGTGTGCTCGATTAGTGCGCGATATTCAGCCTTGAATTCATCGTTCCCGTGCCCCCGAGCCTCGACGACTGATGCCAGAGCGCCGTGAGTGAGTAGGGTGTAGCAGTCCGCGGGGCCGAGAGTCCTACGCCGCGCATCCAATACCGCCCGCAGCTCAGCCTCTTGTTCTGCACTGTCTTCCTCCATGTGTATTGCGATGTCATGGCGGGTGATCAAAGTTTCCGGATGCTCTGGACCAAGCGCTGTGAGCTGGTCTGAAAGAATCTCCTCGAATTCGGAAAGTTGTTCTTGTTCATTGAGTAGCGAGAGAGCTGCGCGGTGTCGGATGGAAAGGCGAAGCGGATGGTTATTGGCTAGGAAGGCTCCGCGCTCCTCTAGCAGGCGAGCTATTTCCGCCGCACTATCGAAACGGCTAGAAAAGGCGTGAAATGCGTAGGCTGCAAGGCCTGAGCGCAGAAGTGGGAGCAGTACTTCATCATTGTCAGGTGCAGCGGTGAGAGTGGCGACTACATGAGGTGCCATGAGCCTCCACCAAGGCCAGTTGCGCGGATGTTCTGGAGTTGGTTCAGCGCCCTTCTCGATGATCCGCGCGATGGCGTTCCACACCGCAATATGTTCCTGCGGAGAGCCGCCGGCCAGCCGGAGCGCATTAGCTTCCAGTACGAGTCTGTGGCTGACCAGGCAAGGCATGGGTTCTTGATCCTTTAGGGTGCCCCCCGGTGCGATATCAACAACGTCGATGAGGCTGAGGTCGATGAGGGCCTCAAGGGCGCGATCCGCCCGGTCAAGCGCGGGATCCGAATCTGATGGTGTGTTCCAGAGAGCTGGGTCGAGTAGCTCGACTGGCAGAGGGGCTGGCGCACAACAAGAAAGGAGCCGCATCAAGGAACGGGCCTCGGGCAATTGCTGTTCATCCAACAGGTCTAGAGATATCTCCCAGGTACGGCTGACCAAGCGGCGATACGTACGCTCCATGTCGGACTCATCCAGACGCCATTCTTCGCCCTGATCTAGGAAGCTGGCGCCAGCTTTTCCCAATGCCTCGGTGTATGCGGCGAACGTCCGCACTCTGCTTAGGCTCTGGCCGTTGCGGCGGAGCAGGCCGGCGCCACGCGCGGAACGAGCGAGGTATGACCCAGCCAGCTTCAGTGCCAGTGGCAGACCGTCGAGACGCTCGGACAGCACGAGAGCCTCGGCCGGGTCACCTGACTGTCCGGCAAGATCCAGGAGTACATCACGTCCATCCTCAGGGCTCAGCACCCCAACGCGATGGGTATCGGATTCACGCCCCCAAACGTCCGGGTTGCTGAGGCGAGAGGTAACCACAGTCATTCCAGCAGGACTAGACCGTAGCCACCCGGTACCGTCCCCAGGGCTGCCACCATCCGAGGCAAGCCACCCAGGCTCATCAGCATTGTCCACCACCAGTAGCCAAGGCCGCTCGGACGCGTCAAGCTCGCGCCAAACCAAGTCAGTCGCACTGATTCGACCGGACCATGCTGCTTCGATGGCCTCCTCCTCGGCGCCGAGTTCCCGGACGACTTCCTTCATACCGGTGACCATTCGGTCAGGGGTCGACGCGGACAGCCAAAAGACGCTGTATCCCCTGTCTCGGGCGTGACGCGCCAGATGTAGAGCTACGGTGGTCTTGCCGCAACCACCCAGTCCGTAGAGGACCTGCACCCGGCTCTCGCCCGCTGCGAGCTTGACCTCAAGCTGATTGAGCAGTTCGTCCCTGCCACGTAGACGTGGCGGCAGTTCCCCATACGGGGCGCGGATAGAGAACGTGCCGGGACCGATCGGACTGGGGGTGGTCGGAGCTTGGTCATCAGGCTCGTCACCTGGACGGCTGGCACCCTTCGCCGCCCGTTTCTCTCGCTCCATGGCCTCACGGGCTGCCTCGCAGGCCTTGGCCCAGTCCCGGTCGGGCGTGATGTCGCATCCACGTAGCAGCGCAGCGAGGGTTGTCCACGTCGGGACACGCTTGGCCGTAAGAGCATCGGAGACGGTCGTACGCCCCACCCCCGTGCCGGCAGCAAGCTCCCGAACCCCGACGTAGCCCGCTGCCTGGGCAACACTTCGCAGCCTGTCGGCGAACTCCCTAACAACCTGTGGCGCGGCGGCGTCCACCTGCCCGAAACCTACGGCCATGGCCTTCCCCCTTTTGCTCCCCGTCTTGAGCTTATTCGGTGTCCCGTCGGACGTCCTGCGGACGGTGGACATGCGGTAGCCGGGCAGGTAGGCGGACCGCTGTCCTGCCGCTGTCCTTCCGTGGTTCAGGACAGCGGTCCGCGGCCCTACACAGGAGTCACGGCCGGATGCGCCGCACAAGTCAGAACTTAGAGAAGGGGAGACACGTGGAGTTGTTTCGCTTCATTCAGGATCACGGGTCAGAATTTTCGATCTTGCTCAGTGCTCTGCGGCTCATGGTCGACATAGGGCGGGGACTGCGCGCGATCTGGAGGCGTTCCCGATCGCGTCAAGAGAACGCCCCGAGCGGGCTGGCCCCTGTGAGTGACAGCCGACGCCTGTGAGACTTCGGTTCTCTAGCGCGATGTGAGTAGCAGCTAGCTTCAGCATTCTTACGACCTCGACTCTGCTGGTCAGAGGGACCTGCGGCAACGTTCTTGGCTGATCTGTAAGCCTGCCGAGCCCTAAAGCGGGGCCGTCCTCGGGCCGTCCAAGGGGGACCGACGACAGCCACTAACAACCAACAACGACCACGAGGGCGCGGCCGTCCGCCGCGCCCTCGTCGCATGTGTGCCCAGCTAAACCCAGGTGTCCAGCCACATCCGCGACCGCCAGTCCTCGATCGGGATCGCCTGGCCCGTGTACAGCGGCCAGAAATAGATGAAGTTCCAAGTGATCAGCAGGACCAGGACGCCCGCGGCCGTGGCGCCCGCGACGCGGCGGGTGTCGGTGGAGCGGGGCGGGCCGATGATCGCGCCGAGCAGCATCGCCACCGCCAGACACAGGAACGGCAGGAAGACGACGGCGTAGAAGAAGAAGATCGTGCGCTCCTGGTACATGAACCAGGGCAGGTAGCCGGCCGCGATGCCGCAGGCGATGGCACCGGCGCGCCAGTCGCGGCGGAAGAACCAGCGCCACAGCACGTAGAGGACCGCGAAACAGGCGACCCACCACAGCAGCGGCGTGCCGAGCGCGAGGACCTCACGGGCGCACTTCTCGCCCGCGTCGGCGGGGCAGCCGTCCTTGCCGGGGGCCGGGGACTCGTAGAAGTACGACACCGGGCGGCCCAGGACGAGCCAGCTCCACGGGTTGGACTGGTACGTGTGCGGCGACGACAGGCCGACGTGGAACTCGTACACCTGGTGCTCGTAGTGCCACAGGCTGCGCAGCCAGTCGGGCAGGAACGTCCAGCTGCCGCCCTTGCCGCTGGTCGCGGCCCAGTTGCGGTAGTAGCCGCCGGAGCCGTTCGTCGCGGAGAGGATCCAGCCGGTCCAGGACAGCAGGTAGGTGACCAGGGCGACCGGGACCGTGGCGAGGAACGCCAGGCCCGTGTCCCTCCTGAGGACCGCCGAGTACGGGTGCCGCGCACCGGCGACCCGCCGCGAACCGACGTCCCACACCACCGCCATCAGGCAGAACGCGGCCAGGATGTAGAGGCCGTTCCACTTCGTGCCGATGGCCAGGCCCAGCATCAGGCCCGCCGCCCAGCGCCAGGGGCGCCGGCCCAGCCGGGCCGTCTCCGCCGTGTGCCGGTCGGGCCGGGCCCGGCCGTCCTCGTCCAGCGGCAGCGCGGCGGCGAGCCTCGCCCGGGCCCGGTCCCGGTCGACCAGCAGACAGCCGAACGCGGCCAGCACGAAGAACATCAGCACGCCGTCGAGCAGCGCCGTGCGGCTCATCACGAAGTGCAGCCCGTCCACCGCCATCAGCGCGCCCGCGAGGCACCCGAGGAAGGTGGAGCGGAACAGCCGGCGGCCGATCCGGCACAGCAGCAGCACGGAAAGCGTGCCGAGCAGCGCGGTCATGAACCGCCAGCCGAAGGGGTCGAGCCCGAACATCAGCTCGCCGAGCCCGATGACGTACTTGCCCACCGGCGGGTGCACCACGTACGCCGCGTCCGACGGCAGCGTGATGTGGCCGCCCGACGACAGGATCAGGTCGTTGGCGTTCTTGTCCCAGTTGAGCTCGAACCCGCGGTGGACCAGCGCCCACGCGTCCTTGGCGTAGTACGTCTCGTCGAATATCACCGCCCTGGGGCTGCCCAGGTTCCAGAACCGCAGCACCCCCGCGAGCAGGGTCACGAGCAGCGGGCCGATCCAGCCCGACCAGCGCACCAGCCGGACCGCGAGCGGGTGCGGGACGCCGAGCGCCGCCCACAGGCGCGGGGAGGGCTCGGTGTACGGCGGCACCAGGCGGTCACGGACGTCGCGGGCGTCGCTACCGGGCTGCCCCTGGTAGCCGAAGCGGCGCAGCCGCTGCTGCCAGGACGGCCGCTGGTCGAGCGGCGTCCGGCCCTGGCGGGTGTCCGTGGAGGATGCGGTACTGGTCACCGCGCCATCGTAGGGAACCGTTCTGTGTGAGTCCCGTGCATGGCCGTTTGCGTCCGCATCGTCCGCCCCTGGGAGGAGTCCGCACCCGCCGCCCCTGGGAGGATGGGGGCGTGATCGGAACCCTCGTACTCGCAGGCACCCCCATCGGCGACATCGCGGACGCCCCGCCCCGGCTCGCCGAGGAACTGGCCGGAGCCGACGTCGTCGCAGCCGAGGACACGCGGCGGCTGCGCCGGCTGACCCAGGCGCTCGGCGTCTCGCCGAAGGGCCGGGTGGTGTCGTACTTCGAGGGCAACGAGTCCGCCCGGACACCGGAACTGGTGGAGGAGCTGGTGGGCGGCGCCCGTGTGCTGCTCGTCACGGACGCGGGCATGCCCTCGGTGTCCGACCCGGGGTACCGGCTGGTCGCCGCCGCGGTCGAGCGGGACGTGCGGGTCACCGCCGTGCCCGGGCCGTCCGCCGTGCTCACCGCGCTCGCGCTGTCCGGGCTCCCAGTCGACCGGTTCTGCTTCGAGGGGTTCCTGCCGCGCAAGGCGGGGGAGCGGCTGGGGCGGCTGCGGGAGGTCGCCGAGGAGCTGTCTCTTATACACATCTGACGCCTGCCGACGACACCTGTT
>NZ_JAKEIO010000056.1 GCF_021474405.1 [Streptosporangium] indianense | reverse complement strand
GCGTTCCGACGGGGCCGGGACGGTCACCGCGTCGCCGGTGCCGTGGCACAGCAGCGGCGGTACGGGGTCCGTACGGCGGTCGTCCCGGTCGCGCGTGCCCCACTCCTCCCACTCCAGCAGTGCGGGGAGCCGCTGTGCCGTCCCCGGGGCGGCGAACAGCAGCATCCGGCCCCGGAACTCCGCGACCGGCCCCGAGCCGGGGCAGTCGTCCCACAGCCGGTCGAGCATCCGCCGGCCGAACAGCGCGGGGGCGCTGACCACGTCGAAGACCGACCCGCAGGGCAGTACGACCGGGGCGTCCGGCCGCTCCTGCCAGAGGGCGAGCGTGCTTCGCGGATACGTTCCTGCCGAGGCGAGCCAGGCGGCCCCGTCCGGGGTGACATCGGAGGCGTTCCATGCGCTGCTCATGACGTCCAGGTCTACCCGCCGTGAGCGGGCGATTCCCGAGGGTTGCGGGAAATCGGGACAGGAGGGGGTGGCAGGGGGTATCTTGCCCACCTGGCATATGCCAGGTGATCGGGAAGGGGCGCGCGGCGCGTCTCAGACGGTGCCGCCGGGCCCCCGGCCCTCGACGCCGCCCCGCATCAGGTCCCGACCGAACTCGACCATCTTCTTGGCGTAGTCCTCGGTCCACTCGGCCCGCTCGGCGATGTCGGCGGTCGTCAGCCGGTCGAACTTCCGCGGATCGGCCAGCTGCGCCGCCGCCATCGCCTGGAACTCCACCGCCCGGTCCGCCGCGGCCCGGAACGCCAGCGTCAGCTCCGTCGCCCGGGCGAGCAGCGCACGGGGGTCGTCGATCGACTCGAGGTCGAAGAAGTGCTCAGGGTCGGAGGCCGCCTCCGCCGGCTCGAAGAGCAGGGGCGCGGGGCGTAGCCGCGGTTCGTTCCGACGCGGCGTGGGCTCCGCCATGTCTTCTCCTCCTCGTACGTCGCGCACGGCCCTCCCGGTGGATGGGCCACCGTCCATTGTCTCGCGGGCGCGCAAGTGGGCATCGCGGTAGTGGGTACGGCTGTCACGCCACCCGGTGTTCGTCAGGGCGTCGGCGACGCGCTGCTTTCCGGCCAGATTGCGGCCGCCAGCGCACCCGGTGCTTCGCCAGGTGCGCCAGGACCGCGTGGTTGGCCTCCCAGCCGTCCGGGAACTTCACCACCGTCCCGAGCTGGACCGGCTCCGTCGAGGGGTAGTCGTCCAGGAGGTCGGTCACTCCCGCTCGGCAGACCACGATGCAGGCGTGCCGGTGGCGGGAGGCCAGGACGCACAGGCGGCCCGTCTCCAGGTGGAAGGCCGTGGCGTCGGGGCGGCCGGAGAGAGGATGCAGGACCACCGTGACGTCGTACTCGCGGCCCTGCAGCCGGTTCGCCGTGTCCACGACCACGTCGGTGACGCCGAGGACGGCCAGGGCCGCGCGGACCGCGGCCGCCTGGTCCCGGTGGGCCGTGCCGACGGCGATCCGGTCCGCCGTCAGGGGCGACGGGGCCGAGGAGCGCTCCGAGGTCGCGGCGCCCGCCCTGTCCAGCAGACGCCGTACGACCACGGCCACCGCCCCGACCGCCTCCGGGTCCGTGCGCGGCGTGTGCCGGGCGGGCAGCTCCAGCAGGCCCCAGCCCGACTCGGCCGCCTCGTCGATCACCCGGTCGGGGCCCGAGCCGTCCGACGGCACGCCGAAGGCCAGGGTCCGGTCGCCGGGGCCGGTGCCGCTGCGGAACGGCGTATAGGGGTAGAACGCGTCCGAGACCAGGGGCGCCGCGGAGGCCGGGAGCCGCCAGGACACCGGCAGCCGGTGCTGGGGCAGGTCCGGGTTGTGCGCCAGCAGGGTCGTCACCGCCGAGGCCGACGGGTCGTACGCCAGGCCCGCCCACTGCTCGCTGCCCACGACCGCGAACGGGTCGAGCTGCCCCGGGTCGCCCACGAACAGCGCCCGCTCGAACAGCCCGGCCACGGCGAGCAGGGCGTCCGAGCGCATCTGGTACGCCTCGTCGACGATCGCGTGCCGCCAGGGCTCGTCGACCTTGACGTGCGCCCACTTCGCCGCCGTCGAGATCACCACCGCGAGCCCCGCGAGGTCGGCCGCCTTGGCGGACGTGCGGACGTTCTCCAGACCGTCGAGCGCCTTGTCGTACGGGTCGGAGTCGCTGCTGTGCAGCCGCCCCACCGGCAGTTCGGGGTTCTTCTCGGCGAGCCGCAGGACCAGGTCGTCGACCTGGGCGTTGGTCTGCGCGACGACCATCAGCGGGTGACCCGCCTCCGCCAGCTCCAGGGCCGCCCGGACCACCAGGGTCGACTTGCCCGCGCCCGGCGGGGAGTCCACGACGACACCGCGGGCGGTGCCGTGCAGCGTGTCGTGCAGGATCGCGTCGGTGGCCTGCGCCGCGGCGGCCGAGGGGTCGAACACCGTGGTCACAGCACATCCTCCTCGGTCACCGGGTCGGCGGCCTCCAGGGTCGCCTCCCCCGGCGGCCCGCCGTGTGTCCACGGCGTCTCCTCCGGGTCGGGCAGCTTCGCGCCGCCCCGCTGCTCGTGCTCGAACAGCGTGAAGCAGACCCGGTCGCCCTTCTCCGGCACCGAACCCGGCTCGGGCTCCTTGCCGCGCCCCATCTTGTCGAGCACCCGCAGCACCACGACCGCGCCGTCCTCCTCGGCCGCGACGAACTCCGCCGACTGCGGCTTCCCGCCCAGCGACCGGTACACCTTCGTGCGCTCACCGAGATGCGGCCGGTCGTCCGTGCGCACCGTGATCAGGGGGCGGGGGCTGGGCCGCTTGCCCTCGCTGTAGGCCATCGCGACATCGGTGACCTCACCGGCGAACGCCTCCCCGGACAGCCGCCGG
Organism: [Streptosporangium] indianense; assembly: GCF_021474405.1. Taxonomy (GTDB): domain Bacteria; phylum Actinomycetota; class Actinomycetes; order Streptomycetales; family Streptomycetaceae; genus Streptomyces; species Streptomyces indiaensis. Next base: position 44,392 of record NZ_JAKEIO010000056.1, on the reverse strand, counting down.
CCGGCCATCACCAGCGGATCGTCGAGGGCCTCCTGCGCCTCCAGCCGGGCCTGCTCGCGCTCGCGCGTGGCGAGCTTGTTGGCCGCGGTGACCGCGTCGTCGCGGCGCGGCTGCGGGGGCTCACCGGCCAGGACGCGGTCGCGGTGGCCGGTGAACGACCAGCGGTCGCGGGTCCACCGCTCCTCGACCCGCGCCCCCTCCGGCAGCTCGCGCAGCAGGTCCAGGCCCCGCCAGACCGCGTCCCAGGTGGGCCGGGTGCGGCTGAGCACCAGGGCCCGGATCTCCCGCTCGGCGGCGGTCAGCGCACCGAGCCGGTCGTCCGCCTCCAGGCCGTCCTCGGCGGCGGCGAGAGCCGTGCGGGCCCGGTCGTAGCGCTCGATGGCCGGGGCGAGCAGCTTGTTGTCGAACGCCGGGTCGGTGGCCGGACCGGCCGGGGGACAGGTCAGCTGGCCCTGGGCGTCCCGTTCCAGCTCGGCCCGCAGCGCGGCCTCGGCGCCGGTGGTGCCCTCCGGCGGGTCGATCCAGGCGAGCAGTGCCCCCAGATGCTGGTCCTCCAGGGTGGACTGCCCCGTCACCCAGTGCCGGCCCAGGACGTCGGTCATCGCCAGCAGCAGCGAGGAGCCGGGCACCCGGGCCCGCTCCCCGAAGTGCGTCAGCCACCGCCCGAGCAGCGGCACCCGCGGCGGCGCCGGGTAGGGGGCCTCCGGATCCTGCTCCGCCGTACGCCGGAACCGCATCGAGCGCCCGAGCAGCCGCACCAGGTCGATGCCCGCCCGGCTCGGCACGATCAGCTGCGGCGCGTCCGCGCACAGCTCGACCTCGACCTTGACGCGCTTGCCGGTCTCCGGGTCGGTCTCGGTGCGCTCGGCGGCCTCCACGGTCTCGGCGTAGGAGTCGACGTAGGGCAGCACGACGTCGGCCAGCTCGGCCAGGAACGCGAACCTCAGGTCGCGGTCACGGGGCTGCGGGACGACCAGCAGACGCGGCGCGTCCCGGTCGGTGCCGACCAGCGCGCCCAGCGGGGCGCCGGCCTCACCGGCGGTGGTCAGCGGCACGAACACCAGCGGACGGTCGCCGAGATGCCGGTGCCGGACGGTGGCGGAGGGCTGGGCGCGGCCCGTGCTGACGGCTTCGAGGCGGGCGAGGGTGGAGATCAGCGACACGCCGCCTCCAGCGCCTCGGCACGCAGGGCGGCCGCCCGCCGCAGCGCCGCCACGGCCGGGTCGTCGGGATCGCCCGCCTCACCGCGCGCGGCGGCCAGGACGTCCTCCACGGTCGTGAGGCCGCCCAGCTCCGCCCGCACCGGGCGCCCGAGGGAGGTCACCGCGCCCGCCTCGCGGGACCGGCTGCGGCAGTGGAAGGCCAGCTCGCACGCCGACAGGCACTCGGGCGCGTAGGTCGCCGGGACCGACTCCACGGCCTCCGCCAGTGCTTCGGCGGGCAGCTCGGGCGAGAAGCAGGTGCCCTCGGGCAGCGCGTCGGCGATGTCCTCGATGCGGGTCAGCCGGGCCAGCTGGCGGGCCGTCACCGCCCGCTGCTTGCGGATGTCGACGGCGGACGCGGCCGGCTGATTGGAGAAGTCCCTGGGACACACCAGCAGGATCCGGTGCCGCACGCGCGGTGCGGACACGGAAGTCCCCTCGGCCCCCTCGGCACCGGCGTCGCCCTCCGGCTCCGCGCCGAGCCGGGCGGCGAGCTCCTCCAGCGCCAGGACGTACACCGCCGCCTGCCGGGCCGCGGCCCCGACCTTCGCCGGATCGGCCGAACCGTCCAGCAGGGGGAAGGACTTGATCTCCACGACCGTCCAGCTGCCGTCCGGGTGGACCACCACCGCGTCGGGCTCCAGGAACGCGGGGGAGCCCGCGACGTCCAGCGCGAGCATCGGGTGGTCGAGCAGCGTCCATACGCCCGGGTGCGCTGCGGCCTCCCGCAGCTCCAGCTCCGTACGGGCCGTGCGCCCCCGGGGGCCGGTCGCCGTCAGGTCGGGCACCCGCGCGCCGACGGGCGGCTCGGCGGACCGGTCGAGCCTGTCGTGCACCAGCCGCAGCAGCTCCGCCCCGCCGTCGGCCTTGACCTTCGCCTCGAAGGCGTTGCCCCGGGTGAGCGCGAACTGCGACTGCCCGAAGGCCGACGGCGAGCCCAGCGCGCTCGCCAGCGCCGCCTTGTTCACCCCGGCGCCGTCGAGGATCGCGCGCCGCGCACAGCCGGGGTTGGCGGCCAGCGCCGCCAGGGCGCGCGCGTCCAGTGCCTTCGCGGGTACGTCGGGGCCGCGCAGCTCAGCGAGCCGCTGCCGGAGCGCCGTCCCCCGCGTCCTTGGGGGAGGCACCCGGTTCGGCTCCCGCTCCGAGCCGCGACTCGCGCTGCCGTGGAATTCGCTCACCCGCGGAAGTCTGGCATCCGGCACTGACAATCGAGGAACCTGCGGCGGGAGAGGCGGCTGCGGAGCCGGCGGGAGACGTGGCCGGGAGGGCGGCGGCGAGGCCGGCCGGAGCGCCCGCCGCGACCGGTGCCGGCCGTACGAACCGCGCCTTGGCCCGGTCCGCGGTGCGCATCACGAGCGGCGCCAGCAGCAGCCCGGCGCCCATGACGGCCGCGCCCGCGACCGCGTCGAGGAAGTAGTGGTTGGCGGTGCCCATGACCACGATCGTCGTGATCAGCGGGTAGGCGACGGCGGCCACCTTCGTCAGGCGCGTACCGCCGAAGCGCCACAGCATCACGCCGCACCACAGGGACCAGCCCACGTGCAGGCTCGGCATCGCCGCGTACTGGTTGGTCATGTTCCCCATGCCGCGCGGCGCGCTCGCCGCGCCTCCCCACCAGCCGTAGGAGCTGTACTGGGCCATCGTGTCCACGAAGCCGTGGCTCGCGTCGAGGAGCCGGGGCGGGCAGGTCGGCAGCAGGGTGAAGCCGATCAGACCGATGAGGGTGGACGTCATGAGCCAGGTGCGCGCGGCGCGGTAGCGCACGGCCCGGGAGCGGAACAGCCACACCAGCACCGCTGGGGTGACCAGGTAGTGCAGCGACGCGTACCAGAAGTCGGCGGGTATGCCTATCCAGGCCTCGCGCGTGAAGAGGCGGTTGAGCGGGTGCTCGAAGTTGAGATACAGCGCCTTCTCGAAGCGCAGGATCGTCAGACCGTTGTCGACGGCGCCGGAGACGTCGCCGCGGGCGAGGAGCCGGCCGGCCGAGTAGCACGCGTACACCAGCAGGATCAGCGGCAGCTCGGTCCACCAGCGCAGCCTGGACGCGGGGGCAGCCTCGGTGCCCGGTGTATCGGTGTGCGGCATCCGATCGTCCTCCCCCTTCGTCATCACGCGTAACCCGTTCGGCCGTGTCACTTTACGGTGTGGGCGCGCGTCAGGGGGCGCGCCTCCGGCCCTCGAAGACGCAGGGATCGCCCCCCGGGTTGCCCGCGACGGGCGTGCGCGATGATGGGGGTGTTCCCCTTGCGTTGTTCTTCCGGAAAGGTTCCCCATGGCCGCGCGCATCCTGCTGGCCCGCCACGGACAGACCGAGTGGTCCCTGTCCGGGAAGCACACGGGCAGGACCGACGTGCCACTTCTGGAGGAGGGCCGGCGCGGCGCCAAACTGCTCGGCGAGCGCCTGCACCGGGCGCCGTACGAGGGCCTCGACGGCGTCGAGGTGCGGACCAGCCCGCTGGCACGCGCGCGGGAGACCTGCGAGATCGCCGGCTTCGGTGACCGCGCGCGCACCTGGGACGCGCTGCTGGAGTGGGACTACGGGGCGTACGAGGGGATGACCCCCGCGGACATCCAGGCCGTCCGGCCCGGCTGGCTGATCTGGCGCGACGGCGTGCCGGGCGGGGAGTCGCTCGCTGAGGTCACGGCCCGGGCCGACGAGGTGGTTTCCTGGGTCCGCTCCGAGGACCGCGACGTCCTGGTCTTCGCCCACGGGCACATCCTGCGCTCCATCGGGGCGCGCTGGCTCGGCCTCCCGATCGACTTCGCGGCCCGGATACGGCTGAACCCCACGTCGCTGTCGGTGCTGGGCTGGGCCTACGGAGAACCGGCGATCGAGAGCTGGAACGACCTGGGGCACCTCGCCTAGGTGGCGTCGCGGGGGAGGACGGTGCGGACACGGCTCAGGTCTCACGCCCTGCGCGGCGTCGAGGCGTGCCGGTCCAGGAACGCCGACACCCCGCAGGCCCGGCGGTGCGGCAGCAGCACCCGGGCCGTCGCCGCCAGCATGGTCTGCACACGGGACGACTGGACCTCCTCCAGCAGGTCCAGCACCCGCATCCCCGCCACCGCCGCCTCGTCCGGCCGGCCCCCACGCGCGAGGTCGTCGGCCAGCTCCGCCGTGTACAGGGCGATGTTCCGCGTGAAGTGCGGGTCCTGCAGCTCGGCCGCCCGGCGCGCGTGCCGTGCCGCCCGGGGCCAGTCCCCGAGCGTGGACCAGCACTGCGCCTCCAGGCCCTCCAGTTCGGCCTCGCCGTAGAAGCTCATCCACTCCGGGTCGGCGTCCGACGGGCCCCGGTCGAAGAAGGCCTGCGCCCGGGCCAGTGCCTGTTCGCAGCCGACGCGGTCGGCGAGTCCGGCCCAGCCGCCCGCCTCGCGCAGCGCGAGCAGCGACATCAGCCGCGCCGAGCCCACGGGCCGGGCGACGCGTTGCGCGGCCTGGGCCGCCCGGACCGCCTCGCGCGGCCGGCCGGCGTCACGCGCCAGGAACGCCGTGTTGCAGAAGGCGTGCGCCTCCAGACCCGGGTCCCCGGTCATCCGGGCCGTCGCCAGCGCCTCCGCGTAGTGCGAGCGGGCGTCGTCGAAGCGCCCCGAGTCGTGGGCCAGCCAGCCCACGGAGATGGCCAGTTCACCGGCGCCCGAGTAGAGCCGGTCCGCCGTCGTCTGCCGGGTCGCGCCGGCGTCGAGCAGGGCGTAGGCGGCACGCAGCGGGGCGGCGGCGCGCCGGTAGAGGCCGTCGGCCCCGTGCCGGTCGTCGAGCAGCCTGATCCGGCGGACGGCTTCTTCCAGGGCCCCCGCGTCGCTCGCCCCGGCGCGGCGCGCGGGGCGCTGCGCCGCCGCGGCGTCGAGGGCGAGGCCGACGGGCCCCAGTGAGGCGGCGGCCACCGTGGCGCCTCCGCCGGTCATGAACGCGCGACGTAGCACGTCGCTCTCCTCGTAGGTGTCGTGCGGGTGGTACGGGTCGTACGGGTTCCGCGTTTCATACGGCTCGCACGCCCTGCTGGCCTCACTCGTGGCTTTCGCCGGGTTCACGGTGCGCGGCAGGGGCGCGTCCTCGGCGTCGCGCGCCCGGCGTCCGCGTACGGACGAGCGGGGGGCGAACCCCAGGTCGGTCAGCGTGCGGCCGGGGAACATGTGCAGGAACACCCGTTCGTACGCGTAGTTGGGACAGCGGATCTCGCCCGCTTCGACCCGGCCGATGTAGCGCGCGTCACAGCTGACCTGCTCGCCGATCTCGAGCCCGGCGCGCCGGATCGCCGCGGCGAACTCGGCCGGCGAGCGCTGTCCGCGCAGCCGCCGGAAGACGAGATTCGGCCGTGGCGGCCGGTTGGGTTGAGACGAGGTCACCGTTGACGACGCCATGGCCGGGTCCTCCCGTGCGAACCGTCGAACCATGCCGGATATGGGGCGACTTATGGTGAATTGACCACAGGATCTACCTCGTGTCCGGCGAGCAAGAACGTACCTGCTGTGATGGAGTCGCCACGCTGGGTTTGGCTACAAACCGGATATCTCATCCCTGATCTGCCATGAAGTGCCATCCTTTGCGGCTGACTTCCGCCGTAGCCGTTGACGCCGAGCCGCGTTGAACCTCGCGGACCGGGAGGCCCCCGACTCCCGACCGCTCGTTCAAGCAGGGGTTCTCGTGGTGGAGGCCGGATGGAGACCAGCCGGATCAACGATCCTCGTACGCCGCCGATTACACCGGCGGCCGGCTGCGATGTGGTGACGGTGCCGGCGCGGCACGGGCTGGAGGCGGTCGACATCCTGCGCCGCGGACCGGCGGACGCGGTGGGCCCCGTCCTGCACGACGGCGGCGGCGACACCCTGGGCTTCCTCGTGCCGCCGGGGACGGCCGCCGCGTGGGACGTGCCGGGAAGCACCTGCACGGAAACCGACGGAAGCGGACAGGCCCTGGCGCCCGAGCCGCCCGTCGCGGGCTCGGACTGGCTGCTGCCGCCCGGCGAGGCGGACCTCGCGACCGATCCCGCGGTGCTGCGCGAGGCCCTGGGGGAGGCCGCCCGGATGATCAGGGCGGCGGACAGCTGCCGCTGAGCCCGCGCCCCGCCCCTGCGACGGTTGCCGCTGAGCCCGCGCTCCGTCCCTGCGACGGCTGCCGCTGAGGCCCCTCTTCCGCCGGGCGGCAGGAGCGTACGCGGCGCTTAACAGACCACCCCGATAATGACCCCATGGGAAAGTCCAAGGGCGGCCGACGCAGACAGGCCGGTGCCGAGCCCGTCGTGGAGAGCGTCGACGGCGGCCTCGCCGAGCTCATCCCCGACCGTGAGCGCGCCCGGGCCTGGACCCTGGTGATCGACGGTGCCCCGCAGTCGCACGTCGACCTGGACGACCCGGCGTACCTGTCCTTCGAGTACCAGCGCCGCCTCGGCCACGTGATCGACCTCGTCGCCCCGCCCGGCCGGCCCGTGCACGCCGTGCACCTGGGCGGCGGCGCACTCACCCTCGCCCGCTACGTCGCCGCCACCCGTCCCCGCTCCACCCAGCAGGTCGTCGAACGGGACGGCACTCTCGTCCAACTGGTCCGCCGCGAGCTGCCGTTGGATCCGAACGCGCGCATACGGGTGCGCTCCACCGACGCCCGCGCCGGCCTCGCCAAGGTGCCGGACGGCTGGGCCGACCTCGTCATCACCGACGTGTTCAGCGGCGCGCGGACCCCGGCCCACCTGACCTCCACCGAGTTCCTCGACGACGTGCGCAGGGCCCTCGGACCCGGCGGTGTCTACGCCGCCAACCTCGCCGACGGACCGCCGCTCGCCCACCTGCGCGGCCAGATCGCCACCGCCGCAGCGCGTTTCGAGCACCTCGCGCTGGTCGCGGATCCGGCGGTGCTGCGCGGCAAGCGCTTCGGCAACGCCGTCCTGGTCGCCTCCGACCGCCCCCTGCCCGTCGCCGAGCTGACCCGCCTCGCCGCCTCCGACCCGCACCCCGCCCGGGTCGAACACGGCAGGACGCTCACCGACTTCACCGGCGGGGCCGCGCCCGTCACGGACCTCGCGGCAGTGGCGTCACCGGCACCGCCCGCTTCGGTGTTCCGATGACCGGCCAGGACAGCCCCAGGGTGCCGATGGCCGCCCTCGGCACTCAGTAGGTCCCGATCTCCACCCGCGGCGGCCCGTCGTGCCAGGTGCAGAACACCGACACCCGGTCCGCGCCCGAGGAGAACTCCACGCGGATCCACGACTCCGTCTTCCACACCTGCATCGACCAGCCCGCCCCCGGCGTAGCGGAGACCAGCGAAGCGGAGGTCCTGCCGAGGTCGAAGACCGCCCGGCCGCCGTCGGTGTCGTAGCTCTTGACCCGGCCGGAGGTGGCGAGGGCCGTGCCGGGCGTTGGTGTGGGGGCGGAACTCGGCTTCCCGGACGCCGGAGGCGTGCCGGGCTGCCGCCGCCTCGGCGGAGACGTCCGTTCCGACGGTGAGGCGGGCGCCTTCGGCTCCCGCGTGGACGGCGCGTCGGCGGCCTTGACGGGCAGGGCGCGCGGCGGGTCGTAGGCCGTTCCCGCCATCACCGTGTGGACACCCCACCACGACAGCGTGACCGCCGCGCCCGTGGCGAGCAGCCATGCCAGTACGTGTACGAGTCCTCTGCGCATCGCGGGCCATACTGCCTCACGCGCCCCACGTGTCGCCCGCAAACGCACTCCCTCAGGGGCGAGTTGTCCACGGCCGGGGAGTTGTCCACAGCCCCGCACCCGGCTGTTCGAGATGGCGTACGGTGCGGCGCATGGCAAGTGTGCTCGTGGTCGAGGACGACCAGTTCGTACGTTCCGCGCTGATCCGGCACCTGACCGACGCCTCGCACACGGTGCGCAGTGTCGGGACGGCGCTGGAGGCGCTGCGCGAGGTCGCCCATGTCCGCTTCGACGTGGTGATCCTGGACCTCGGACTGCCCGATCTCGACGGGTCCGAGGCCCTGAAGATGCTGCGCGGGATCACGGACGTCCCGGTGATCGTCGCCACCGCCCGGGACGACGAGACGGAGATCGTCCGGCTGCTCAACGCCGGGGCGGACGACTACCTGACCAAGCCCTTCTCCGTCGAGCACCTCTCGGCCCGCATGGCGGCGGTGCTGCGCCGTGCCCGCTCCGGCGCCGCCGACGCCGAGCCGTCCCCCGCGATCCGCGTCGGCGGCCTGACCGTCGACCCGCTGCGCCGCCAGGCCGAGCTGGACGGCGCCCGACTCGACCTGACCCGCCGCGAGTTCGACCTGCTCGCCTTCCTGGCCCGCCGGCCCGGCGTCGTCGTCCCCCGCAAGGAACTGCTCGCCGAGGTGTGGCAGCAGTCCTACGGCGACGACCAGACCATCGACGTCCATCTGTCGTGGCTGCGCCGGAAACTGGGCGAGACGGCGGCCAACCCGCGCTATCTGCACACCCTCCGGGGCGTCGGCGTGAAGCTCGAACCCCCGGGGGCGCCGCGATGAGGTGGGCCCTGGTCAAGGTGTCGCTGGCGGTGACCACCATGGTCGTGGTCGCCTTCGCCGTGCCGCTCGGACTCGTCATCCGCGAGATGGCCCGCGACCGTGCCTTCTCCAACGCCGAGCGGGAGGCCGCGGCGGTCGCCCCCGCCCTGTCCATCACCACCGACCGCGACCAGCTCGAACGCGTCGTCGCCTCCGCCGGTTCCGACGCCGGAATGGCCGTGCACCTGCCCGCGGGAGACGGTCGGGCCGCCCTCGAACTGGGGCGCCGCCGCGCCGCCGACGAGGACATCGCGGCCGTGCGCGAGCTGGGCCGCGCCTCCACCACCGGCGTCACCGGCGGCTGGACCCTGCTCCAGCCGGTCGCCCTCAGCACCGGCCGGATCGCGGTCGTCGAGGTGTACGTGCCGGAGTCCGACGTCACCAACGGCGTCGGGACCGCCTGGGCGGTGCTCGCCGGGGTCGGGGTGGCGCTGATCCTCGGCTCGGTCGCGGTCGCCGACCGGCTGGGCGTCCGCATGGTCCGCCCCGCGCGGCGCCTGGTCGAGGGGGCGCACGACCTGGGGGAGGGCCGGCTGGGCGCCCGCGTGCCCGAGGACGGGCCGAGCGAACTGCGCCTCGCGGCGGCCGCGTTCAACTCGATGGCCGACCAGGTCGTCCAGCTTCTGGCGAACGAGCGGGAGCTGGCGGCCGACCTGTCCCACCGGCTGCGCACGCCCCTGACCGTGCTGCGGCTCAACACCGCCTCGCTCGGTGAGGGACCGGCCGCCGACCAGACCCGGACCGCGGTCGAGCAGCTGGAGCGCGAGGTCGACACCATCATCCGCACGGCCCGGGAGGCCAAGCCGCAGACGGCGGCGGCCGGGCCGGGTGCGGGCTGTGACGCCGCCGAGGTGGTCCGGGAGAGGATGGCGTTCTGGTCGGCGCTCGCCGAGGACGAGGGCCGCAAGTGGCGGGTGGCCGGGGCCGACCGGCCGGTGCGCATACCCGTGGCCCGCGCCGACCTGGCCGCCGCGCTCGACGCACTCCTCGGGAACGTCTTCCGGCACACCGCCGAGGGCACCGCCTTCGCGGTCGACGTGCACAACGGCGAGGACGCGGTGATCGTCCTGGTCTCCGACGCGGGCCCCGGCATACCCGACCCTGAGGCGGCGATGGCGCGCGGCCGCGGCTCCGGGAACGACGGCTCGACCGGGCTCGGCCTGGACATCGTGCGCCGCCTCGCGGAGTCCACCGGCGGGGACGTACGGATCGGCTCCTCGGTGCTCGGCGGGACCGAGGTGCGGATCTGGATCCAGCTGGACGGCCGCGCCCCGGCCGGCGGCGGACACCGGCAGCCGCGGCGCCGCCGTCCCGGCAGGCTCGCCGCCGTGTACAACCGCGCCCGCTCCCGCTGAGCCCTCCCGACCTCGCGTCGCCCGCTCACCCCGATCCCCACCCTGATCGTGTAGCACTCCCGCGCCAGTTCGTCAGCGGCCTCACCCTGGGCGCCAACAAGGGCTGATCCGGCTCACGGTCTGCCAGGGGCAGACGTCGCCGAGGCGCGGCCAGGGCGCGGCACTCCCCTGAGCGTGCCGCGCCCCGGATCCCCGTCCCCCGCCGGTCAGACCGCCTCGACCTCCGGCAGCGTCCCGGTCCGGGCCGCCCGGCCGTACCACCGGGCGCTCGTCTTCGGCGTGCGTTCCAGCGTCGCGTAGTCCACGTACACCGCGCCGAAGCGCTTGCCGTAGCCGTACGCCCACTCGAAGTTGTCCATCAGCGACCACAGGTAGTAGCCCCGGACATCCGCGCCGTCGGCGATGGCACGGCGGACCGCCGACAGGTGGCCGTGCAGGTAGGCGACCCGCTCCGGGTCGTGCACCCGGCCGTCCGAGTCGATCTTGTCGTCGTAGGCCGCGCCGTTCTCCGTGATGTACAGCGGCAGCCCCGGCGCCTCACGCGTGTAGCGCATGATCAGCTCGTGCAGGCCCGTCGGGTCGATCGTCCAGCCCATCTCCGTGCGGTCGCCGGGCGTCTGGTGGAACGCCACGTCGTCCGCGGCCGGCCACGGCGAGTGGTCGCTCGCCCCGTGACCGTCGGCGCGCGGCGCCTTCGCCGACACGTCCGCCGCCGAGACGAGCGAGGGCGTGTAGTAGTTGAGCCCCAGCGCGTCCAACGGCTGGTTGATCAGCTCCAGGTCGCCGTCGAGGACGAAGCCCCAGTCCGTGAGGCCCGCCGTCGCCACGTACAGCGACTGCGGGTACGCCCCGTGCAGCATCGGCCCGTGGAACACGCCGTTGGCCAGGTCGTCGATCCTGCGCACCGCCTCCAGATCCGCCGGATCCTGCGAAAGCGGCCGCACCACCGAGGAATTGAGGCTCACCGCGACCGTGTTGCGGGCCGGCATCACCGACCGCAGCGCGGACGCGCCCAGCCCGTGCGCCAGATTCAGATGGTGCGCGGCACGCAGCGAGGCCGCCGGATCCGTACGGCCCGGGGCGTGCACCCCGGAGGCGTACCCCAGGAACGCGCTGCACCACGGCTCGTTGAGCGTGATCCACTGCTCCACCCGGTCGCCCAGCGCCTCCCCGGCGATCTGCGCGTACTCCGCGAACCGGTACGCCGTGTCACGCTCCGGCCAGCCCCCCGCGTCCTCCAACTCCTGCGGCAGGTCCCAGTGGTAGAGCGTGATGGCCGGCTTGATGTTCTTCGCCAGCAGTTCGTCCACCAGCCGACGGTAGAAGTCCAGACCCTTCTGCACGGCGGGGCCCCGGCCGGTCGGCTGCACCCGCGACCACGACATGGAGAAGCGGTAGGCGCCCAGGCCCAGCTCCGCCATCAACGCCACATCGTCGCGGTAGCGGTGGTAGTGGTCGACAGCGATGTCACCGTGGTCGCCGCCGACGGTCTTGCCCGGCGTGTGGCTGAAGGTGTCCCAGATCGACGGCGTCCGGCCGTCCTCACGCACAGCACCCTCGATCTGGTACGCGGACGTCGCCGCGCCCCACAGGAAGGCGGGCGGGAAGGTCACCGTAGTGGCCGGGTTCTCGGAGTCAGGCATGGAAGCGCTCCCAAAAGGGGTCGTGTGGACCGACGAGCGGATGGGGGGAAAGGGGCCGAGGCGGCAATGGCTCGGCCCCCGGGAAAGCAGGGCTCAGCCCTTGACGGCGCCCTGCATGATGCCGCCCACGATCTGCTTGCCGAAGATCGCGAAGACCAGCAGCAGCGGCAGCGTGCCCAGCAGCGCGCCCGCCATGATCAGGGACTGGTCGGGGGTGTAGCCGCGGCCCAGACCCGCGACCGCGACCTGCACGGTCGGGTTTCCCATCTGGGTCAGCACCAGGAAAGGCCACATGAAGTCGTTCCATGTCTGCACGAACGTCAGCATCCCGAGCACGGCCATCGCCGGCCGGGCCGCCGGGAACACCACGTGCCACACCACACGCCAGCTGCTCGCGCCGTCCACGCGGGCGGCCTCGATGATCTCGTCCGGCAGCGCCTGGATCAGGTACTGCCGCATGAAGAACACACCGAACGCACTCACCAGCGACGGCAGGATCACCGCCTGCAACTGGTCGGTCCAGTCGAGCTTGGCGACCATCATGTACAGCGGGATCACACTCAGCTGCGGCGGCACCATCATCGTGCCGATCACGATCAGCATCAGCGCGCCACGGCCCCTGAACCGCAGCTTGGCGAAGGCGAAACCGGCGATCGTCGACAGGAAGACGATGGTCAGCGCCGACGTGCCCGCCACGATCGTGGTGTTGAAGAACGCCTCACCCAGATTGGCGTCCTTCCAGGCGATCTCCAGCTTGTCGAACAGACCCGAACCGAACCAGAACGGCGGCGGCGTCTGCGCCAGCCGCTGGTTGTCACGCGAGGCGGCGATCGCCGTCCACACCAGCGGGAACAGCGACACGAAAGTGAACACGATCAGGATCGCGTACGCGATCGGACCGCCGTGCAACTGCCCGCCCGCCCGCGCGGACTTCGGCAGCCGGGGGCGTTTGGGCGTCTCGACGGACTTGGTGTCCGGGGGCGTCACAGTCGTCGTCACGGCCACACTCCTTAACTACTGGCGCGCAGCCGGCGCGAGATGACGTAGTTGACGATGCCGATGACGATCAGCATGAGGAACATCGTCCAGGCGATCGCCGAGGCACGGCCCAGGTGCTGGGCGACCCAGCCCTGCTCGTACAGATACAGACCGAGCGTCTGGAACTGGTGCTCCGCGCCACCGGACGTGCCCTTGTTGGCGTCGAACAGCAGCGGCTCACCGAAGACCTGGCTCGCCCCGATCGTCGAGACCACACAGGTGAACAGGATCGTCGGACGCAGCGACGGCAGCGTCACATGGATGAACTGCTGCCAGCGGTTGGCCCCGTCCAGGGCGGCCGACTCGTAGAGATCCTGCGGGATCGCCTGCATCGCGGCCAGGTAGATCAGCGCGTTGTAACCGGTCCAGCGCCAGATGATGATCGACGAAACGGCGATCTGTGAGGGCCATTTGTCGTTCTGCCAGTCGACCGGGTTGATGCCGACCATGTCGAGCACCCAGTTGATCATGCCGTAGTCGCGGCCGAAGAGCAGCACGAACACCAGCGAGGCCGCGGCGATCGACGTCGCGTACGGCGCGAGCATCGCCACCCGGAAGAAGGTCGAGGCACGCAGCTTGTAGTTGAGGATGTGGGCGATGCCCATCGCCATCAGCAGCTGCGGAACCGTGGAGATGATGCCGATGGTCAGGGTGTTCTTCGCCGCGTTCCAGAAGAAGTCGTCGTCGAAGATCCGGGTGTAGTTGCGCAGCCCCACCCAGTCCATGTCGGTCGGCGCGGTCAGCTCGACCTGGTGCAGCGACGCCCAGCCCGTGTACAGCAGCGGGAACAGGCCGAACGCGACGAACAGCAGGAAGAACGGCGACACGAACGCGTACGGGCTCCAGCGGATGTCCCGCTGCCAGCGCCGGGACAACCGGTCCCGGCGCCGCCGCGCCTTCTCGGCGGCGGCGTCCTCGGGTGGGCGGCCCGGGGCCGCGCCCCCCTGCATGGGGAGCGCGGCGGTGTCGTGACGGGTGTCCATCCGGGTCACTGGTCCAGCTTGTTGTCGATGGTCTTGACCGCGGAGTTCCAGGCGTCCTTGGCGGACTTGCCCTTCGTCACCAGGATCACGCCGTTGTCCGTCAGGCCCTGCATGATGATCTGGTCCTTCGGGCCGATCACCTGGACCGGGGCGGCCTTGGCGGCCTCGGCGAAGATCGGGCCGATCTTCTGGTCACCGGTCATCTCATTCGTCGCGCCGGTCACTTCGGGCATGGCGTAGGCGGACGGGGCGCTCGGGAAGCTGGCCTGCACCTTGAACAGCTTCGCCTGCTGCTCCGGAGCGGTCAGCCAGGCCACGAACTTCTGGGCCTCCTTCACGTTCTTGCCGCTCTTCGGCACGGTCAGGAAGGTGCCGCCCCAGTTGCCGCCCTTGGGCGCGGTGGCCACGGCCCACTTGCCGGCCGCGTCCGGCTTGGAGTTGCCCTTGATCGTGCCCAGCATCCACGGCGGGCAGGCGATGGCGGCGAACTTGTTGTTGGCGATCGTCGAGTTCCAGCCCGGCTGGAACTGCGTCTGCGACTGGACGAGACCCTTCTTCGCCGCGTCCGACGTCAGGTCGAAGGCCGCCTTCACGGCCGGGTTCGACTTGTAGATGATCTCGCCGGAGGAGTCGTAGAACTTCTCCTTCTCGCTGCCCAGGATCGCCTGGATCAGACCGCCGGGGGAGTCCATGAAGAAGGTGCCCTTGGGGGCCTTCGCCTTGTACCGCTCGCCGACCTCGACGAGCTTGGCCCAGTCACCCGACCACAGCTTGCCGACCTCGGCCGGGTCCGTGGGCAGACCGGCCTGCTTGAAGAGGTCCGTGCGGTAGCAGATCGCCATCGGGCCGACGTCGGTGCCGAGGCCGACCGTCTTGCCGTCCTTGGTGGTGGCCTGCTGCCACTTCCAGGGCAGCCACTTGCTCTTGTCCACGCCCGGCGCCTTGGACATGTCCTCGAGCTTGTCGGCCTGGGTGGCCGTGACCTCGGCGATGTTGGCGACTTCGACGGCCTGGACGTCCAGCAGGCCGCTGTTGGTGGTCAGGTGGTTCAGCAGCGCCGGGTAGTAGTTCTCGTTGCGCTCGACGACGTTCTGCTCGATCTTGATCTTCGGATTGAGCTTCTCGTATTCGGCGTAGAGGCCGGCTTCCTTGAACCCCATGGTGCCGAACAGGCCCACCGAGATCGTGGTCTTGCCGCCGCTGTCGCCGCCCGACGAGGAACCGGAGCCGTCGTCCTTGCCGTCGTCGGCACAGCCGGCCAGCAGCCCGGCGCCCAGCGACGCGACGGCCGCGACGACCATCGCCTTGCGGGCGGTTCGGATGCGTGCTCGCATGTCGTCCTCCTGTTGCCCTGACGTGCCGACCCCCCGGCCAACTGCTGTGTCGGACCGTTTTACGCGCTTAAGGCTCGGGCGGGGAACGTGCGGGTTGTGTATGTGTCAGGTACTGTGGGAGCGCTCCCACCAGTGATGTGTTGAAGAGTCCCCGGTCGCGGCGGGGGTGTCAAGGGACCGGACAGGGAGAGATGTGTTCAGTTACCGGGCTGTTAACTGGACCCAGGACCGGACTCGGTCGGGGGCCGGGCCCATGGAATCGAGCCAGTCGGACCGCCGGTCGCACCGGGGCGTTCGGCCGAAACGGAAGACCGGGGCGGTGAGTCCTCGGCAGAGGCCGGCACGGTCGACGGGCCTGTTAAATTCCAGGCCAGTCGCAGAGTGCGGGTGTGGACGGGAAGGCGGAGCCCATGGCAACCCACGGAGCGCGGGGGCGAAGTGGTGGCCGGCCCACCCTCGAAGAGGTGGCGGCGCGCGCCGGTGTCGGCCGCGGCACCGTCTCACGGGTGATCAACGGCTCGCCCCGGGTGAGTGACGCGACCCGGGCCGCCGTCGAGGCGGCGGTCGCGGAGCTCGGCTATGTCCCCAACACCGCGGCCCGTGCCCTGGCCGCCAACCGTACGGACGCGATCGCGCTGGTCGTGCCCGAGCCGGAGACCCGGTTCTTCGCGGAGCCGTACTTCTCGGACATGCTCAAGGGTGTCGGGGCGGCGCTGTCCGACACGGAGATGCAGCTGCTGCTGATCTTCGCGGGCAGCGACCGGGAGCGCGCCCGGCTCGCCCAGTACCTGGCGGCCCACCGTGTGGACGGCGTCCTGCTGGTCTCGGTGCACGCCGACGATCCGCTGCCCGATCTGCTGGCGCAGTTGGAGATCCCGGCGGTGATCAGCGGCCCGCGCTCGGCGGCGGAGACCCTGCCCTCGGTCGACTCGGACAACTACGGCGGTGCCCGCCAGGCCGTCGAGCACCTGCTGTCCCGGGGCCGCAGCCGGGTCGCCCACATCACCGGCCGCCTCGACGTCTACGGTGCCCAGCGCCGTGTCGACGGCTACCGCGACGCCATGAGCGACGCCGGCCTCGGGGTGGACGAGGGGCTGATCGAGGCGGGGGACTTCACGGAGGAGGGCGGGCACCGGGCCATGACGGTCCTGCTGGAGCGCCACCCCGACATCGACGCGGTCTTCGCCGCCTCCGACGTCACGGCGGCCGGCGCCCGGCGGGCGCTGCGCGACGCGGGCCGCCGCATCCCGGAGGACGTGGCGCTCGTCGGCTACGACGACTCCGCCATCGCCCGCCACATGGAGCCGCCGCTCACCAGCGTCCGGCAGCCCATCGAGGAGATGGGCCGCCGGATGACAGACCTCCTGCTCACCGAGGTCGCCGACCGCCGCCCCCTGGCGTCCCGCGGCCTGGAACGCCGCCAGATGGTCCTGGCCACGGAACTGGTGTCCCGGTCGTCGTCGTGAGCGGCCTTCCGCCCACCGGCCCGTCTTTTCGCACCGCTCACACCCGAGCCGGCACCAGTCGTCGTACCAGGTACACCCCCGCCACCACGACCAGGACCGCCATGGACGCGATGAACACCAGTCCGGCGCCCTCCAGGCCGATCGGGTCGGTCAGGAGGCCGACGCCGATCACCGGGACGGAGATGCCGGCGTAGGCCACCACGAACAGGGTCGAGATCACCGCCGCGCGCTGGTCCGCGGGGGACGCCTCGGCCACGTCGGACAGGGCTCCGCGGAACGCCAGGCCCTGGCCGATCCCGCCGACGAGCGCGCTGGCCATCAGCAGGGCCATCTGGTCCCAACGCAGCGCACCGGCGAGCAGCGCGAGTCCGGCGAGGAGCCCGGCGCAGCCGAGCGGCAGGGAGCGCCGCACGCCGACCCGGCCGACCGCCAGTTGCCCGGCCGTGGAGGAGAAGAAGGCCAGCGCGACGATCAGCCCGCTCACGGCGTGGTCGGCCACGTCCAGGGACTCCACGAGGAAGGCCGGGCTGACCGAGGTGAACACCCCGAACAGGGCGAATCCGACGAAGGATGCGGTCGCGGCGGGCCCGAACACCGCCCGCACCCGCGGTGGCAGCGCGGGCCGCTGCGGTCGTACGGTGCGCAGCGGCTGCCGCTCCCGTACGGTCTCCGCGAGCCACAGCAGCACGGCGGCCGAGGCGGCGACCAGGGCGAGGTGGGCGACGAACGGCAGGTACAGCGGCCAGGGGGCGTACTGTGCGAGCAGTCCGGAGAGCAGGGGACCGCAGCCCAGCCCGCCCATGTTGGCCGCCGTCGCCACGAACGTGGCCCGGGAGGCACCGCCCGGCGGCGCGAGTTCCATGACGTACGCCGTGGCGGCCCCGGTGAACAGCCCGGCGGACAGCCCCGACAGCAGCCGCCCCGCGTACAGCCAGCCGAGGCCCCCGGCGCTGAGGAAGCAGACGGCGCTCGCCGCCGCGCACGCCAGGCCGCACAGCAGCACCGGTCGCCTGCCGACGGCGTCCGAGGCGTTGCCGACCAGCAGCAGCACAGCGATCACCGCGAAGGCGTACAGGGCGTACACCACGGTCACCGTCAGCTCGGAGAAGCCGAACTTGTCCTGGTAGAGGGGATAGAGGGGAGTCGGCAGCGTGGTGCCGGCCATGCAGACGGCGAACACCGCCCCGCCGAGCACACACGCACGCCATCCGGTCCGCCCAGCGTCCATGCCGCCGACGGTAGCCCCGGCCCGTGGACGCCACGCCGAGCGGCACGCTGAAAACGCTTCAGCCGGTGGCCTCTTTCGAGGCCACCGGCTGAAGGCTCAGGGTGAGTGACGGGACTCGAACCCGCGGCATCCTGGACCACAACCAGGTGCTCTACCAGCTGAGCTACACCCACCATGACCGGCTTGGAGATCAGTGTGGTCCCCGACCGGCCGAGAAAAAGTGTACAGGGTCCGAAGGGGTGCTCGCGCACGCCTTTCTCCGGGCCCCTCCTCGTGTCCTCGTCCTGCCTACTGACCAGGCAGGACGTGCTTCGCGGCGATCGTCCGCGCGGTGTCCGAGTCGGGGCCGGGCTGCGGGACGAACACGGCCTCGCGGTAGTACCGCAGCTCCGCGATCGACTCGCGGATGTCGGCGAGCGCGCGGTGGTTGCCGTTCTTCTGCGGGCTGTTGAAGTAGGCCCGCGGGTACCAGCGGCGCGCCAGCTCCTTGATCGAGGACACGTCGACGATCCGGTAGTGGAGGTAGTTCTCCAGCGTCGGCATGTCCCGCAGCAGGAAGCCGCGGTCGGTGCCGACGGAGTTGCCGCACAGCGGGGCCTTGCCGGGCTCCTTGACGAACTCCCGCACGTACGTCAGGACCTGGTCCTCGGCGTCCTTCAGGGTCGTCCCGGCGGCGAGCTCCTCGAGCAGCCCGGAGGCGGTGTGCATCTGACGCACCACGTCCGGCATCGTCTCCAGCGCCTGGTCCGGCGGCCGGATGACGATGTCCACGCCGTCCCCGAGCACGTTCAGCTCGGAGTCGGTCACGAGGGCGGCCACCTCGATGAGCGCGTCGTCCGACAGCGAGAGGCCGGTCATCTCGCAGTCGATCCACACCATGCGATCGTTCATGTGTCTAACCTTACGGCCCGCCGCTTCCGGCGGGGCCGCCCCTACCGCGAAAGCCGCGGGGCCCGCGGGGAGGGGTGCTCCTCGCGGGCCCCGCGGCTACCGGTTCACGGTGCGCTGCGCTGCCCGGGCAGGCTCCCCGACAGAGCCGGGGACTGGCCGACCGCGCTCGCCGCCGCCGCACGGCGGGACTGCAGCGGCACCGGGTGCTCCGGGTGGAGCGGGGCCGGTGCCTGGCCGGGCTGGCCGGGGTGCCCGGCGTGGCCCGGATGGCCCGGCATGCCGGGCCCGGGGCCGCCCGGAGCGCTCTCGGTCTCCTGCGGCCGCTCGCCCTGGGGGCGCCGGGCGCGGTAGGCCGCCCGGTACGCGGCCGGGGACGAGCCCAGCTGGCGGCGGAAGTGCCCGCGCAGGGCGACCGGCGACCGGAAGCCGCAGCGGCCGGCCACCTCGTCCACCGAGTAGTCCGACGTCTCCAGCAGGCGCTGCGCCTGGAGGACCCGCTGCGTGATCAGCCACTGCAGCGGAGCGCTCCCGGTCAGCGAGCGGAAGCGGCGGTCGAACGTACGCCTGCTCATGTACGCGCGTGCCGCCAGGGTCTCCACGTCGAACTGTTCGTGGAGGTGCTCCAGCGCCCAGGCGACGACCTCGGCGAGCGGGTCGGCGCCGATCTCCTCCGGTAAAGACCTGTCGAGGTAGCGCTCCTGCCCGCCGCTGCGGCGCGGTGGCACGACGAGTCGCCTGGCCAGGGCCCCGGCGGCCTCGTTCCCGTGGTCCGTGCGCACGATGTGCAGGCACAGGTCGATGCCCGCGGCCGTGCCCGCCGACGTGAGCACGTCGCCGTCGTCGACGAACAGCTCACGCGGGTCCACGTGCACCGACGGGTAGCGCTTGGCCAGCGTCGGTGCGTACATCCAGTGGGTCGTCGCGGGACGGCCGTCCAGCAGGCCGGCCGCCGCGAGGACGAAGGCGCCGGTGCACAGTCCGACGATGCGGGCGCCCTCCTCGTGGGCGCGGCGCAGCGCGTCGAGCGCCTCCTCCGGAGGCGGGGAAGTGATCGAACGCCAGGCCGGTACGACGACCGTGCCCGCGCGCGAGATCGCTTCCAGGCCGTGTGGTGCGGTGAGTTCGAGGCCCCCTGTGGTCCGCAGCGGGCCTTCCTCGCCTCCGCACACGAGTAGTCGGTAGCGCGGTACGCCGGCGTCCTGGCGGTCAACCCCGAACACCGACAGTGGTATGGAACTCTCGAAGATGGGGCCGCCGCTGAACAGCAGCACCGCGACGATCTCCTTGCGACGTCGCCCGGAAAGCTTCCGGGCCGCGGCTTCCGGCGCGGCAGTGGAGTCGTGGCTCATACTGCTAAGCCCCCCTCGGTGGTCGCGGCTCCTCGGTTGTGTCGCTCCTGCACGTTTCCCCTCGGTCCTGCACGAGTCCCCCGCCGTAGTCAAGATCGAATCTACTGTGTGCCGTCGTGCCGAAGTGGCCGGTATGGCCCTCGGCACATTGTCGACTTGGCAACTTGGCGTGAAGCATTCGATCACGAAGCGTTGCACTCGTGGGGCGTGCAGGGAAGTGCGCCTTGTCGCAGTGGCCAATCCACGTAGGGTGCGCAGACCCCCCGGGGTCCTTTCCGTGCAGGTCGAACGGGGGTTGGGGGGTGGTCGGGCGGGGTGATGCACAGGTATGAGAAGTTGGCTGAAAACCGCTGTGTGCGTGCGCGGAAACCGGTCAGCCGACCGGTGTATCTCCGCCGGTACGCCGTCCGCCGCGGTGCGAGCCCGTTCCGGTGCGGTGGCGCCGTCCCCGGTGCGGTGCCCGGTCCTCCGCCGCGAGGCGCGCCGCGCCGCGCTCGGACTGGCGCAGCAGGACCCGGCAGGCGCCCGTGACGGCCGCGAGCCCGAGGGCGGTGCCCGCGGCGCCGGCGAGAGAGGTGCCGTAGCCGAGGAGCACCACCGGGACGAGCAGGCAACTGAAGGCGGCCCAGCGAACCACATCCGTCACGGTGTCCCGCGGCGGCGGGGTCGCGCGGTCCGCCTCGACGGCGGGGCGTGGTGCGGACATGCGGGCTCCCTGTGGCGTGACTCACGGAGTTCAACGCGCGGCCCGGGCGTCGGTCACTGGCTGCGCCGATCACCGTCACGGGTCAGTGAATCCCGTGCAAACCGCCTGTACAGCGCAGCAACCATTGCGTTACGGGCGGTGCCTCGTGCATGCTCCCTGGAACCCGCACGCACAGTGAGCGGGATCTGGGCTAAGGAGGCGTGCCGCCGTACCCTTGGGGGTATGGGGTCGGGAAGACCAATCCCGGACACAGCTCCGCCGCACATGTTGTCCCTCCCGTATAAGGATCACGACGCCGAGACAGCCATGGCCGGTCACGAATTCTTCGAACCCGCGGACCGCAAGCGGCCCGTCGCCGATCCCACGGCGGCCGAGCCCCTGGCGGCGGAAGAGCCACGCCATTCCTGCGATCCCGCGTTCAAGCACGGGGTCGTCGTCGGCTTCGACGGCTCCACGTCCAGTGAGCGCGCCCTGGCCTACGCGATCGGGATGGCCCATCGTTCCGGATCGGGCCTGATCATCGTCCACGTCGCCAACCGGCTGCCGACCACGGTGTGGGCCGGCTGTGAGCCGCCGGTGTTCGTGGACGTGCCGGACCACCGCACCGAGGTGCTCGGTCTGGAGCTGGCCTGTGCGGACTACCTCGCCGAGGTGCCCTGGATCCTGGTCGAGCGCGGCGGCGACATCTGCCACGAACTCGAAGAGGTCGGCCGTGAGTACGAGGCCGACGCGATCGTCGTCGGCTCCACCCACGGCATCGTCGGGCGCATCTTCGGCTCGGTCGCGGGGCGGCTCGCCAAGCGGGCGCAGCGGCCCGTCATCGTCATTCCCTGAGCTTCAACTCCCTTGGTGCACCGCGCGAATCTCCTCGCGCGCAGAGGTGTTTGTGCCCTTGTGAAGGGCATATACGGAGCACCGCACACTGCACGTGCACGAAGGGAGCCCGCCGTGGACGAAGACGTCTCCGCGGGAAGCGGAATCACGACCGTGGCCGGTCGACTCGCCCTCGCCATCACCCTGTTGGCCTTCGGGCTGGGGCACACCGCGGTGATCGACGGCGTCTCGGCCGCTGACGCAGTGTCAATCGCCCAGTACGTGGGCGGAGTCGCCCCGTTCGTCGCGGGCCTCGTGGCCCTGCGGGAAGGGGACGCCGCCGGTGGTCCGGCGTTCTCGGTGCTCGGGGCGCTGTGGTTCACGTGGGCCGTGTCCGACGGCGCCCGCGGCAACGGGGCAGGGGTGTTCCTGCTGTTGTTCGCCCTGGTGGCCCTGTCGTTGACGCTCGCGGGCGGGGACCGGCTGGGGCGCGGCGGGTACGGGCTGTTCTTCGTCGCCCTGTTGCTCATGGCGGTCGCCGAGTTCGCGGGCAACGACGGGCTCACCAAGGCGGGCGGCTGGTTCGCCGTCGCCGCGGGTGCGGTGGCCTGGCGCGCGGCGACTGCGGCGTCGGCGCACTGGCCTGCGGCGCTTTCGCGGCGGGCTGCCGGCCGGGGGGTGACGGCCACCGGCTGAATCGGCAGCCGACGTCGGGGAGTTGGGCGGCTTCCCGACGATGAAAACGGACCCCCTGTGCCTTGGTGGCAGCACATGGGGGTCCGTCCCCTTTTTGCGCCTAAACCGGCGCCGCTCTCGCGGACGTGATGGCTCGCCGCGGGGGTTCCTCAATGATCGCTTCGGTGGGGAGAGCTTTTATTCCACCGTCACCGACTTGGCGAGGTTGCGGGGCTTGTCGATGTCGCGGCCGAGTACCAGTGCCGTGTGGTACGCCAGGAGCTGGAGCGGGATGCCCATCAGGATCGGGTCCAGCTCGTCCTCGTTCTTGGGGACGACGATCGTCTCGTCGGCCTTCTCCTGGGGCTGGTGGGCCACGGCGAGGATCTTGCCGCTGCGGGCCTTGATCTCCTCCATGGCGGCGCGGTTCTTCTCCAGCAGATCGTCGTCGGGGACGATCGCCACCGTCGGCAGGGCCGGCTCGATCAGGGCCAGGGGGCCGTGCTTGAGCTCCGAGGCGGGGTAGGCCTCGGCGTGGATGTAGGAGATCTCCTTGAGCTTCAGGGAGGCCTCACGGGCCACGGGGTAGCCCCGGACACGGCCGATGAAGAGCATCGAGCGGGCCTCGGCGAACTGCAGGGCCAGCTTCTTGACCTCCTCCTCCTGCTGGAGGATCTCGGAGATCTGGGCGGGCAGCTTGCGCAGGCCCTCGATGATCCGCTTGCCGTCGCTGACCGAGAGGTCGCGGGTGCGGCCCAGGTGGAGGGCGAGCAGGGCGAAGGCGACCGTGGTGTTGGTGAAGCACTTGGTGGAGACGACGCAGACCTCGGGTCCGGCGTGCACGTAGATGCCGCCGTCGGCCTCACGGGCGATCGCCGAGCCCACGACGTTCACCACGCCGAGGACACGCGCGCCCTTGCGCTTGAGCTCCTGCACGGCGGCCAGCACGTCGTAGGTCTCGCCGGACTGGGACACCGCCACGTAGAGGGTGTCGGGGTCGACGACCGCGTTGCGGTAGCGGAACTCCGAGGCCGGCTCGGCGTCGGCGGGGATGCGGGCCAGCTGCTCGATCATCTGGGCGCCGATCATGCCCGCGTGGTACGAGGTGCCGCAGCCGAGGATCTTCACGCGGCGGATCCGCCGGGCCTCGCGGGCGTCCAGGTTGAGGCCGCCCAGGTGCACGGTGGAGAAGCGGTCGTCGATGCGGCCGCGCAGCACGCGGTCCACGGCGTCGGCCTGCTCGTGGATCTCCTTGTGCATGTACGTGTCGTGGCCGCCCATGTCGTAGGAGGCGGCCTCCCACTCCACGGTGGTGGGCTCGGCGGTGGTGCGGGTGCCCTCGGTGGTGTAGGTGCGGAAGTCGTCGGCCTTCAGGGTGGCCATCTCGCCGTCGTCGAGGGTGACGATCTGCCGCGTGTGGGAGACCAGCGCGGCGATGTCGGAGGCGACGAACATCTCCTTCTCGCCGATGCCGAGGACGACCGGGGAGCCGTTGCGGGCGACGACGATCCGGTCGGGGAAGTCGGCGTGCATGACGGCGATGCCGTACGTGCCCTCGATGACCCGGAGGGTCTCGCGGACCTTGTCCTCCAGCTTGGTCGCCTGCGAGCGGGCGATGAGGTGGACGAGGACCTCGGTGTCGGTCTCGGAGAGGAACTCGATGCCGTCCGCCTCGAGCTTGCGGCGCAGGTCGGAGGCGTTGTCGATGATGCCGTTGTGGACGACGGCGACCTTGCCCTCGGCGTCCAGGTGCGGGTGGGCGTTCACGTCGGACGGGGCGCCGTGGGTGGCCCAGCGGGTGTGGGCGATGCCGGTGGTGCCCTTGAAGCGGGCCGGGACCTTGGCCTCGAGGTCGCGGACGCGGCCCTTGGCCTTGACCATCTTCAGGCCGGACGTCTTCGGGGACGTGACGACGATGCCCGCGGAGTCGTAGCCGCGGTACTCCAGGCGCTGCAGGCCCTCCAGGAGCAGGGGCGCGACGTCACGCTTCCCGATGTAACCGACGATTCCGCACATGTATACGTATTCCTAGCCGTAGACGATGCGCCGCAGCTGCCGGAGTGAGAGCTCCGGCGGGGCCACCGCGCGGTATTTGAGGTCCGCCTCGATCCGTTCGAAGATCGCCGCGTTGACCAGGCCCTGGGCCTGGAGCTCGCGGTGGCGGCGACGGACGTACTCCTCGGTCGTCTCGTCGAAGTAGGCGAGCACGTCCTGGATCACACGCAGCGCCTCGCCCCGGCCGAGGGCGGTGGACCGCGTCAGGTGATCAACGAGTTCGTCGTGCACTCGCTAGATCCTGAGGTACCGAAGCCGCTTACGCAAGAATCCTGCCCGATTTCGGGCAGATGTCTGTGGGGGGTCCTTGGGGGAACATTGAACCCGTCATGAGCGCTTGTTCGTGGCCCGTCCACCGGACGTCCGGCATCCCGTTGCCCGAGGCGTCGATTTTTGGACGCCATGGACACTCCTCGTATGGGCGTACCCGAGCGGCTCGCCGAGCGCATGAGCATGGCCGAGCAGCACGAGTACCTGCGCACAAGATTCTCCCGGCGCACGATGATCAGAGGCGGTGCCGTCACGCTCGGCGGAGAAGTACACCGTGGACCTGGTCGTCAACGGCCACAACCACCAGTACGAGCGCACCGACGTCATCAAGGGGAACAAGGTCGCCAAGAAGCTCCCGATCGGCGGCACGGCCTACCCCGAGACCGAGGGCGTGGTGTACGTGACGGCCGGTGCGGCCGGCCGCAGCCTCTACGCCTTCAGCGCCCCGCTGTCCTACGAGGGCAACGAACACGACGTGGACTCCGTCGCCTCCTTCGTCAACGTCGAGGGCGGCAAGCAGAACGAGACCGTCGCCTGGTCCCGGGTGCGCTACCTCGACTACTCCTTCCTGCGCGTGGACGTCACCCCCGCGCCGAAGGGGCACCTGGCCACGCTGACGGTGCGCGGCATCGCCGAGAGCGGTGACCAGGTGGACCACTTCACGGTGGCGCGCCGGGCGAAGTAGCCGCGTGCTACATCCGCTTGAGGATCGCCTGCTTGGCCAGGGTGAACTCCTCGTCCGTCAGCACCCCCGAGCGGTGCAGCTCGCCGAGTTCGCGCAGGCGGCGCAGCAGGGCGTCGTGGTCGGCCTCGGACGACGCGACCGAAGCGGAAGGCGGCTCCGGTCGCGCGTCCACCGGGTCGGCGGCGGCCCGGGCCGGGTGCGGAAGCCTGGCCTGGACCGCCGCCGCGACCAGCGCCATCAGCGGGTCCTTCTTGAAGCCCCACAGTTCCACCGCGTTCGGGTCGTACTTGGGCGGGGCCTTGGTGGGCGCGTTCCGCACGGTGAAGCGCAGGTGGCCGTTCTCCAGACCGGCCGCCGGGTGCCACTCCACGCCCGTGATGTCGGCGAGGGCGAGCGTGCGGGTGCCGGCCGCGGCCTTGGCGTCCTCCGTCTTCCAGTTCCACTCCAGCCGTATGCGCTCGCCGTCGAAGCCGGCGGTGCCGTCCCCGGCGGAGACCGACAGGGGGACGGAGGGGCCCGGCAGCAGGTACGCGTCGACCGGCCCGGCGGGGACCTGGTCGAGGACCAGTGCGCTGCGCACCTCGTCCACGAAGTACTCGGCGACGCCGTACCG
The DNA here is from genome assembly GCF_021474405.1 of [Streptosporangium] indianense. Taxonomy (GTDB): domain Bacteria; phylum Actinomycetota; class Actinomycetes; order Streptomycetales; family Streptomycetaceae; genus Streptomyces; species Streptomyces indiaensis. Next base: position 18,608 of record NZ_JAKEIO010000056.1, on the reverse strand, counting down.
GTCGGACTCCACGACCAGTTGGTACGGGTCGTGCGGCTCGGTGAGCCGGCCGCCGGTGGCGTGCAGCAGCGGGTCGGCGCCGTCCCGCAACCGCAGCCTGAGCCGCCCCGACTTCTTGCCCTGCTCCAGGGAGACACCGGCCAACGCCCCTAACGGAACGACCAGTTCACCCAGTTCTCTGCGCAACAGACTGACGTTCTTGTCCCGTCCGGGAGTCAGCCGCAGCGCGTCCCCGTCGAAGGCCCATGTGCCGTCCTTCTGGATGATTTCCGCCATGGGGTGGATTGTTCCACCCGACTCACGAGAGTCTGGTCCAGACCTCTTGGAGCTCGACGGCTCGTGAAGGGACACGCTTGTGAGAGATGGCCGTGTGAGACAGCACCGCAGAACGCTCCGCCTGCTCGGTCCCCTGCTGCTGGTCGCGATGGCCGCCTCGGTCACCGGGGCCGCCCCCGCACCGCCGGCGCCGACCACCCCGCTCGACCGGGTGGTCCCCGCGCCCGCCTCCGTCACCCCGGGCGGATCCCCGTACCGGATCACCCGCGGCACCCACATCCGCATCGACGGAACCCGCGAGGCCCGGGGCGTCGGCGAGTACCTCGCGACGATCCTGCGCCCCTCGACCGGCTATCCCCTCCCCGTCACCACCCGGGGAGCCGGAGGCATCCGGCTGCGCCTCGCCGAGGGCCCCTTCGGTGCCGAGGGCTACCGGCTCGACAGCGGCCGGAGCGGCCTCACCCTCACCGCCGCCCGGCCCGCCGGCCTCTTCCACGGTGTGCAGACGCTGCGTCAACTGCTGCCCGCGGCCGTCGAGAAGGACACCGTCCAGCCCGGCCCCTGGCTGGTCGCGGGCGGCACGATCAAGGACAGTCCGCGCTACGGCTGGCGCGGCGCCATGCTCGACGTCTCCCGGCACTTCTTCACCGTCGAGCAGGTCAAGCGCTACGTCGACCAGCTCGCCCTCTACAAGATCAACAAACTGCATCTGCACCTCAGCGACGACCAGGGCTGGCGCATCGCCGTCGACTCCTGGCCGCGGCTTGCCACCTACGGCGGTTCGACCGAGGTCGGCGGTGGTCCCGGCGGTTTCTACACCAAGGCCGACTACAAGGAGATCGTGCGGTACGCCGCCTCCCGCCACCTGGAGGTCGTCCCCGAGGTCGACATGCCCGGCCACACGAACGCGGCGCTGGCTTCGTACGCCGAGTTGAACTGCGACGGTGTCGCGCCCCCGCTCTACACCGGCACCGAGGTCGGCTTCAGCTCGCTGTGCGTCGGCAAGGAGGTCACATACGACTTCGTGGACGACGTGATCCGGGAGATCGCCGCGCTCACCCCGGGCGCGTACCTGCACATCGGGGGCGACGAGGCGCACTCCACGAGCCATGAGGACTACGTGAAGTTCATGGACCGGGTGCAGCCGATCGTCGCGAAGTACGGCAAGACGGTCGTGGGCTGGCACCAGCTGACGGGAGCGTCCCCGGCGAAGGGAGCTCTCGCCCAGTACTGGGGGCTGGACGGCACCGGTGCGGAGGAGAAGGCGCGGGTGGTGAAGGCCGCGCAGGCCGGGACGGGGCTGATCCTGTCTCCGGCGGACCGGGTGTATCTCGACATGAAGTACACGAAGGAGACGCCGCTGGGGTTGTCGTGGGCGGGGTACGTCGAGGTGAAGCGGTCCTACGACTGGGATCCCGGGGCGTATCTGCCCGGGGTGCCGGGCGGGGCCGTACGGGGGGTCGAGGCGCCGATGTGGTCGGAGACGCTCGAGAACTCCGAGCACATCGAGTTCATGGCGTTTCCGCGGTTGCCCGGTGTCGCCGAGTTGGGATGGTCGTCGGCGGCTTCTCATGACTGGGAGCGGTACAAGGGGCGGCTTGCCGCGCAGGCGGAGCGGTGGGACGCGCTGGGCATCGACTATTACAGGTCGCCCCAGGTGCCGTGGGGCACTGCGGGGCGGTGAATCGTCTGCGGGTGCGTGGGGGCTGGGCGCGCCCGCGCGGCGGAGCCGCACGTTGATACAGCCCCGCGCCCGTGAAAGACGCGCACCCCCGGTGGACCGTACACCGGGGGTGCGCGTCTGTCTGTGGGGTCAGAAGTCCGCGATCGGGTTCCTCAAGCTGCCCACCAGCTGGAGGGCGCCCGACGGGTCGGACAGGTCGACCATCTGTTCGTTGTTGCGGAGTTGGAGGCGGTTGAGACAGGAGAGGGCGAACTCGGGGGCGAACATGTCGTACTGACGGAACTTGTCGGCGAGTTCGGGCATCGACTCCTGGTAGGCGCGGGTCACCTCCGCGACCGTGCGCCAGAAGTCGTCCTCCGCCAGGATCCCCTCGGTGGCGAGGTTCGCCGAGAGGAAGCGGAAGAAGCAGTCGAAGACGTCCGTGAAGATCGACAGGAGCTTCTTGTCGTCCGGGACCTCCACCCGCAGCCGCTCGACCGTCGGCGGCAGTACCGCGTCCGGGTCCATGACCGCGATCTCCTCGGCGATGTCCTTGTAGATCGCGCGCTGCACGACCCCGTCCTTCAGCACCAGGATGACGTTCTCGCCGTGCGGCATGAACACCAGGTCGTAGGCGTAGAAGCTGTGCAGGAGGGGCGTGAAGTAGGCCTGGAGGTAGCGGCGCAGCCACTCCGTCGGGGCGAGGCCCGACTGCTCGATCAGCGCGCCCGCGACGGACGCGCCCTCGTGGTCGACGTGCACCAGGGACGCCATGGTGGCCAGGGACTCGCCCTCGCCCAGGGACGGCACCGGGCTCTCCCGCCACAGCGCGGCGAGCATCTTGCGGTACGGCGAGTAGCGGTCCGTGGCCCGCTCGTACTCCAGGTGCCGGTAGCCGACGGCCGCCCGCTCCCGGATGATCGACAGTCCGGTGGACTTGAGCACCGGGTCACCCTCGATGAGCTGGGCCAGCCAGTCGTTGATGGCCGGGGTGGCCTCCATGTAGGCCGCCGAGAGTCCGCGCATGAAGCCCATGTTGATGACCGACAGCGCCGTCTTGACGTAGTGCTTGCCGGGGCTGGTGCGGTTGAAGAAGGTCCGGATGGACTGCTGCGCCAGGTACTCGTCGTCGCCCTCGCCCAGGCACACCAGGTGCCGGCGGGCCACCTCGGCGGCGAAGGTGACGCTGAGCTTGTTCCACCACTGCCAGGGGTGGACCGGGATCAGCAGGTAGTCGCCGGGGTCCAGGTCCTGGTCGCGCAGCACGCCGTGGAAGCGCTCGACGGTCTCCGCGCCGAGTTCCTCGCGCAGGAACGACTCGTACTCGATGCCGACACCGGCCGTGAACGCGGCGCGGGACCGGTGCGCGGCCAGCCACACCAGGCGGACCGGGCTCGCCGTCTCCGGTGCGTAGGACAGGTACTCGTGGATGCCGAAGCCGAGCCGGCCGTTGTTGGCGACGAAGCAGGGGTGGCCCTCGGTCATCCCCGTCTCGATGGCCTGGAAGTCACCGCGGGCCAGTTCGGCCGCCGTGGTCCTCGGCTTGGTGAGCTTGTAGCAGGTGCCGGAGAGCGTGGAGGAGATCTCCTCCAGGTACACCGGCAGGATGGCGTCGCTCAGGCCCAGGGACTTCCGCAGTTCGATGAAGAAGTCCAGCGCGGCGAGCGGGACTTCGGTGCCGTCGCGGTGGCGGATGATCGACTCGGCGTCGACCTGCCAGTGGTCCAGGGCCCGGCGGGTGGCGGTGAAGCGGTAGCTCGTCAGGCCGTCGTCGCTGCGGACGACGTAACCCTCACCGTCCTGCTCGGGGGTGATCAGCCGCTCGTGCGCGAACTCGGCGAGGGCCTTGCGGATCAGGAGGCGGTTGGCCCGCGCCCAGCGGTGGGGGGACAGGTGCGCTACGGCGTCGGACAGGGTCATACGGCTACTCCTCGGGCGGCCAGGAACTGCGCACGCGTGCAGAAGCTGAGCAGCGCGCGCTTCTCCGGCTTGTCGATCTCGCGCTCGGCCACGAAGCCGACGGCCTCGTTCAGCGCGTGTACTGCCTTGTTGGCGACGTCGGGCTCCACCACGACCCGGCGGGTGCGCGGGTCGGCGAACAGCTCCTCCATCACGGTCGTGATGACGGCCCGGGTGAAGCCGTGGATCGGCCGGTCGGTCGGCGCGACCAGGAAGTGCATGCCGACGTCGCCGGGCTCCGGGTCGTACAGCCCGACCAGCTCCACGTACCGGGGGTCGTACTTCTCCATCAGGAACGCGGGCCGGCCCTCGTGCAGGCCGATGAAGGCGTCGTGGTACTCGTGTGCGGCGATCCGCATGTACTCGCGCTCGACGTCCTCGAGTTTCGCGTCCTGCATCATCCAGTAGGCCGCCTTGGGGTGGGTGACCCAGGAGTGCAGCAGCTCGGCGTCCTTCAGCGGGTCGAGCGGGCGGACGGTGAGCGTTCCGATACCGGTGGCGGCGCTCATACGGCGAACTCCTGGAAGGCGATCGTCTTCTCCACCGGGTAGTACTCGCTGCCGAGCAGCTCACGGATGATGTACGCGTTCCGGTACGGACCCATGCCGAGGTCGGGGCTGGTGATGCTGTGCGTGTGGACGCCGGCGTTCTGCAGGAAGACGCCCCGGCCGGTGACGTCGATCGCGTAGTTGCGGGCGACGTCGAAGTTGCCCTGCGAGTCGTAGACCAGGCGGTCCTTGACGGGGGCCAGGAACTCCGGCTCGGCGTACCGGTAGCCGGTCGCCAGGACCAGGCCCTGCGACTCCAGCTCGAAGTCCTTGCCCTGCTCCTCCTGGCGGAAGCCCAGGGTGTAGGTGCCGTTGTCGTACCGGGCGGTGTGGAGCGAGGAGTTGGTGAGCAGCCGGGTGGGGACGGGGCCGCCGAGGTTCTTCTGGTAGAGCAGGTCGAAGATGGCGTTGATGAGGTCGCCGTCGATGCCCTTGAACAGGCCCTTCTGCTCGGCGGTGAGGCGGTAGCGGGTCGCCTCGGGCAGCTCGCGGAAGTAGTCGACGTACTCCGGGGACGTCATCTCCAGCGTGAGCTTGGTGTACTCCAGCGGGAAGAAGCGCGGGGAGCGGGTCACCCAGTTCAGCCGGTAGCCGTGGACGTCGATCTCGCTGAGCAGGTCGTAGTAGATCTCGGCGGCCGACTGGCCGGAGCCGACCAGGGTGATGGAGTCCTTCTTCTGCAGCTCCGCCTTGTGGCTGAGGTAGCGGGAATTGTGGAGGAAGTCGCCGTCCAGGCCCTGGCAGGCCTCGGGTATGTAGGGCGGGGTGCCGGTGCCGAGGACCAGGTGACGGGCCCGGTAGGTGTCGCCGGCGGTGGTCCGCACGACGTAGAGCTCGTCCTCGTACGTCACCTCGGCGACCGTAGTGCCGAAGCGGATGCTGCTCAGTTTGCCCGCGGCCCAGCGGCAGTAGTCGTCGTACTCGACGCGCAGCGGGTAGAAGTTCTCACGGATGTAGAACGAGTAGAGCCGGCCCTTCTCCTTCAGGTAGTTGAGGAAGGAGTACGGGGACGTCGGGTCGGCGAGGGTGACCAGGTCCGACATGAACGGCGTCTGGAGGTGGGCACCGTCCAGGAACATGCCGGCGTGCCACTCGAAGTCGGGCTTCGACTCCAGGAAGACACCGTCGAGTTCGTCGATCGGTTCGGTCAGGCAGGCCAGGCCGAGGTTGAAGGGGCCGAGCCCGATGCCCACGAAGTCATGGGTTCTTGTGGGGTTTTCAGGACGCGCGGTCAAGGGACTCTCCCAGGTACTGCTCGGCGTGGCCGGCGATCAGATCGAGGACGGCGGCGATGTCGGACGCCTGCGTCTCGGGGTTGAGCAGGGTGAACTTCAGGTAGTGGCGGCCGCCGACCTTGGTGCCCGCGGCGATGGCGTCACCGGAGGCGAACAGGGCCTTGCGGGCGTAGAGGTTGGCGCGGTCGATCTCGGCGGGGTCGGTGACGGCCGCCGGGATGTAGCGGAAGACGAGGGTGGACAGGCTCGGCTCCACGACGACGTCGAAGCGCGGGTCGGCGGCGATCATCCGCCAGCCCTCCCGGGCCAGGTCGCACACCTCGTCGAAGAGCTGCCCGATGCCGTCGGCGCCCATGGTCCGCAGGGTCATCCACAGCTTCAGGGCATCGAAACGGCGGGTGGTCTGCAGGGACTTGTCGACCTGGTTGGGGATGCGCTCCTCCACCATGCGCCGCGGGTTGAGGTACTCGGCGTGGTAGGTGGCGTGGCGCAGCGTGGCGGCGTCCCGCACGAGCACGGCCGAGGAACTCACCGGCTGGAAGAAGGACTTGTGGTAGTCGACGGTGACCGAGTCGGCGCGCTCGATGCCGCCGATGCGGTCCCGATGCTTCAGGGAGGCCAGCAGACCGCAGCCGTAGGCGGCGTCGACATGCATCCAGGTGCCGAACTGCTCGCACAGCTCGGCGATCTCGGGCAGCGGGTCGATGGAGCCGAAGTCGGTGGTGCCGGCGGTGGCGACGACGGCCATGGGGACGAGGCCGTCCTTCGTGCAGCGCTCCAGCTCGCGGGCGAGGGCGACGGTCTGCATGCGCTTGTCGTGGTCGACGGGTATGGAGACCACGGCGTCCTGGCCGAGCCCGAGCAGCTTCGCGGACTTCTTCACGCTGAAGTGGCTGACCTCGGAGGCGAAGATGCGCAGTTTCGCCGACGAGTCGGTCTTCGCCTCCTCGCGGGCGAGCAGCAGCGCCTGGAGGTTTGACTGGGTGCCGCCGGAGGTGAACACGCCGTCGGCGGCGGGGCCGAGACCGATGCGGTCGGTCGTCCAGTCGATCAGCTTCCGCTCGATGAGGGTGCCGCCGGCCGACTGGTCCCAGGTGTCCAGGGAGGAGTTCACGGCGGACAGGACGGCCTCGCCGAGCACGGCAGGGATGACGACCGGGCAGTTCAGGTGGGCGAGGTAGCGGGGGTGGTGGAAGTAGATCGCGTCCCGGAGGTAGACGTCCTCCAGTTCGTCGAGCACCGCGGTGGTGTCGTGCAGCGGCTTGTCGAGGTCGATCCCGTCGATGCGGGGGGCGAGGGCGTCGACGCTGATGCCGGTGAACGGCCGTTCGGTGGCGGCGAGTTTGGCGGCCACCCGCTCGACTCCGTCGGTCACGGAGCGGCGGTACTGCTCCGCGGTGGTGTCGTTGAGCAGGTGCGAGCGCATGTGGGGGTCCTCCGGTGGGGACAGTCCGGTGTGGGACGGGGTGGGCTGGTCTCCGGTGTCCAAACTTAGGTAAGCCTAACCTAAGTTGATCGAGCTGTCGGTGGGCTCTGCCGTGACCGTGGTCACTCGTGTCACTCGGGTCGCGGCGGGGCAGCGGCGCGGTCGTGGCGTGGCTGCGGCGGAAGCCCTGGCCGGGTCGCGCCGTGGGCCTGTCGGGACCGCGGCGGGAGTTCCGGCAAGGCTGCGGCGGGCTGCGGATTACGCCTCCGCCCGCAGCTGCTCCTCGCTCACACCGCGCCGCCAGTAACCGACGAACGTCACCCTGCGGCGGTCGATCCCGAGCTCGCGCACGAAGTGCCGGCGAAGCTCCTTCACACACCCCGACTCGCCGGCGATCCAGACGTACGGCCGCTCGGCCGGTGGCAGCGGGGCGTTGCGGAGGGCGTCGAGAGCCTTGGGGGAGCCCTCGGCGTTCCCCTCTTCCCGGACCAGCCAGGTGATCTCGGCGTCGGCCTCGGTCACCAGGTCCTGGATGTCGCCGGCGTGCGGGACCTCCAGCCAGACCCGGGCGCGGGTGCCGGCGGGAAGCGACTCGACGATGGCGGAGGCGGCGGGCACGGCGGTCTCGTCACCCCAGACGACGACGAGGTCGGTGTCCTCGGGCGGCCGGAACCGGATCGCCCGGTTGTCGGCGATGGCGGGGCCGAGGAGCAGGACCCGGTCACCGGCGGCGGCCCGGGCGGCCCAGCGGGAGGCCGGGCCGGCCTGGACGGAAGCGTCCGGTCCGATGCCGTGCAGGGCGAAGTCGATGTCGATCTCGTCGGGGTCCCGGCGCAGACCGCGCAGGGTGTAGGAGCGCATCACGGCCCGTACGTCGTCCGGGAGTTCACGCCAGCCCTGCCACCAGCCGTCCCCGAGTTCGAGCGGGACGACCGGCTCGGGCTGCCCGGGGTGCGGCAGGAACAGCGACAGGGACTGGTCGCGCCCGTCGGAATGGAAGGCGTGCAGATCGGGCCCGCCGAAGGTGACACGGACCAGGGACGGACCCAGCCGCCTCGTCCGCAGGACCTGGAGGGAGAAGAATCGGAACGGGGCGGCCACGGCGGTGGTCACGAGGACTCCTGAGGGGTCTTCGGGCAGAGGGTGGAGGCACCTGAGGGGCGCGGGGAACGGCGCGCACGGCCACGACGGGCCCGCACGCGCCGCTGCCGTTCAGGCGTCACCGGCGGAAGGCGTCAGGCGACCTTCTTGGCGCTCTCGATCGCCTTGGCGAGGTTCTCGACCAGGGGCGTGCACTTGTCGTACGACAGGATCGGCTCGGGCGAACGCGAGATGACCTGGTCGGCCTTGACCGCGGGGAGCTTCTTCCAGGTCGCCTCGGTGATGTCGGCCGGCTGGATGGTCGAGGCGCGGTCGTCCATCATGATGATGTCGGCCGGGTACTTGTCGACGTTCTCCCAGCTGAGGTTCTCGAACCAGCCGCCGTTGGCCTTCTTGGCCTTCTCCGGGGGCTCGACGAGGTTCACGCCCAGGGCCTTGAAGTACTCCAGGTCGATGGAGAAGTTGGAGCCCGAGACGTAGAAGATGGCGTCCGAGGCGGAGCCGGCCAGCACCTTGATCTCGGGGCGGGACTTGGCGGCCTTGCGCAGTCGCTCGGAGGCGGCCTCGAAACGCTTCTTCGCCTCGACGACCTTCGCGGCCTTCAGGTCGGCGCCGAGGGACTCGGCGAGCTCGGCCATGCGCTGCAGCGGCTTCGGCATCTGCCGGTCGAAGACCGAGATCGCCACGCTCGGGGCGAGCTTGGCGATCTTGTCCTTGGAGGCCAGCGGGACGTACCAGAGGGAGCCGGCGGCGTCGAAGGTGGTGGTGATGAGCACCTCCGGCTGGAAGGCCGCGTACTGCTCGACGTTGAACTGGTCGAACCGGTTGCCGAAGACGGTCAGCTTGCTGACGTCCATGTCGCCGGCCTGGACGTCGGCCTTGCCGTCCTTGGTCCTGGTCGGGCCGAAGACGCCCTCGACCTCGATGCCGTAGTCGTACAAGGCGGCGGCGACACCGGTGAACGCGACGATTTTCGTGGGGACGTGGTCCAGGCTCACGGTCTTGCCGCGGTCGTCCTTGAAGGACCAGGGGCCGGACTTGGCGGCACCCTTCGCGTCCGAGCCGCCGTCCTTGGAGTCCTCACTGCCACATGCGGTCACGAGGGCGCCGAGCCCGAGAGCACCGCCGGCGGCGAGCAGGCCGCGGCGGGAGAAACGGGCGGTTGTGGCGTTCGACATGACTGGGTCTGCTTTCGTGCGTACGGAGCCACTGCGGGCATGGCCGACAACCCCGTGGCTGAGATCAACCTTAGGTTAGCCTAACCTGCTTTTATGTCCAGGCCCCCTTATCTGTGCTCGGGGTGCGGGGGGTCATGCCCGGCGAGGCGGCGATCCGGTCACGGGGCGTCAGGATGCGGGGACTTCCCCGAGGGGAGCGTGAAATCCCTTAGGTTCGCGTGCAGTTGCGCAGGAGTGATGTGCGGTCGCTCCAAATCGCGGCCCGACGGACGGCTGTTGGGGAGATCGGAGCGCGTGGCCTGTGTCACACGTGATCCAGCGATACCCAGCGTGGCCGACTGCTGCGTTCCCGGTGGCCACCGAACCGAACATCGGTTCCCAAAGCGCGCTTTCCGCAAGGGAATGCTGCGGTATGTCCAGTTACGCCCCTCGGGTCGTCCTGCCGCCCATCGCACTCATGTGCCCGGCGTGGCCGCGTCCTGACCACCGCGGCCGGTGACCACTGCTCTTGTCGTCCCGGGCGCAGACTTCGTGGATGCGGACGCGGGTGGGGATCCGCAGCACCGGGGGCTGAGAGTCCGCTCGGCGCGTCTCCTACGATGTGAGACGGCCGGTGACGGCCCGGAGCAGATCGGTGCGGGCGACCTGCAGCACGAACTCCTCACCGCGACCTGGTGCGAACTTCGCGTACCAAGGAAGGCCACGGCGGCGCCACTTGGCCGGCTGAAGGTCCTGGGGAAGCGGAGGCAGGCGCAGCGTCCACGGCCCGAGGCGTAGCTGTCCCGTCCACACTCCGGCCGGGAGCTCGGTGACCGGTATACGCACGATGAAGTCGCCGTCGGCTGGTGAGCCGAGGCTGACGGGGAAGGCGGCGGTCCTGCCCGTGCCGTCCTCGAGCTGGACGGCCAGAGCGCCGCCGGGGAGGGCGGCGAGCGTGCAGCGGCCGGTCAACTCCAGTTCCGCGGGGGTGCCGGTCGCCCACCGGACGTCGTCGAGACTCAGGTGGGGCAGGACCTCGTGCTTGCGCTCGCCGATGTCGAGCGTGAAGTTGCCGTGGGGTCTGGTGGCGTAGAGCGTCACGGCCCGGAGCGCCTCACCGCTGCCCACGAGGTGCGTCGCCGGGGCGCCGGAGACGTCGCTGCGCCTCTTGCTGCCGATCCGCACCTCGCGGGACACGCCTTGGGCGCCGACCGAGAGGGAGATGTCCCAGAGGCCGTCCGGAAGGGGCTCGCCGTCGGCGGCGGTGGTGATGTCGACGGCGGCTTCAAAGCCGGCCCTGTCGTAGCGGTACCGCCCTTGGTCCTCTTCGTCGCCGAGCCCGGGTGTCGCCGTGTGCGTGACCGGAAGCCGGTGTTCTGCCCCGCTGTCCCGCTCACGCAGCACCAGCTCGGTGGATACGTCTTCGGTGGCGACGCGGTGCAGGTAACCGTGTCCGGCCAGATGCAGCACGGTGCCGTGCAGTTCGGCGCGGTTCACCAGATGCCGCACTCCGAGTTGGCGGGTCACGTCGTAACAGGCGTCGGGTATCCGGCGGGACGGGTCGCGAAGGTAGGGGTAGCGAGCGTAGGCGCGGCCACCGTCGACGAGGACCGGCGTCGACACGTCGCTCTCGGCCAGCCGGCCCTCGAAGCGGACGAGTTCCAGCAGTTCGTCCAGCATGCTGTGGCGTACGAGGTGCAGGCGCAGGCGAGCCATGGCCGACAGCCGGTCGTTCAGCCCCTCGTGCCACAGAGGGGTGATGGCCTCGGCGAGCCGGGCCAGGGCCTTCTCCTGCTCGGGGCGGGGCTCGTGCACCAGATGGTCGAGGAGCTGCTGCACTTCGACGGTCAGATGGCGATGGGCCAGGTGATCACGGCCGACGCCGGGGGGCACCTGCTCCAGGAGCAGGTCGATCATGCGCGGCAGGAATCGCAACCGGGGCTCGGATCCGCCGGTCCGCAGAGTGATGTTGCCGCTGTCCTCGCGCTCGACCCAGAAGAGGCAGTCGTAGTCGGCGAGGACCGAGATGCCGTCCGCGTGGAGATAGGCGGGGGCGACGAACAGCTGGTCCTCGCCGATCTTCAGATCCGTCGGGAACCGCAGCTCAAGCCGCTCCAGGAGCTCGCGGCGGAACAGCTTCATGGGGTTCAGGGTCCAGTACACACGGGACGAGAAGACGTCGGTGCGGGGCTGGTTGCGGCGGAACATCGAGGTGGGAGCCCCGCGTCCGCCGACCCCCACCATCTTGCCGAGCACGATGTCGGTGCTGTTCCGCTCGGCCATGGCCACCATGCGTTCCAACGCCTCTGGGCCCAGATAGTCGTCGGCGTCCAGGAAGAAGACGAACGTGCCCCGGGCGTGGTCGAGCCCCGTGTTTCGCGGGGCTGAGGGTCCGCCGGAATTCGACTGGTGCAAGACCCGTAAGAGCGCGGGATATTCCTTTGCGAGCCGGTCCAGCTCTTCGCCCGTTCCGTCGGTCGAACCGTCATCGACGGCCAGGATCTCCAGGGCGTCCTGGCCGATGCTTTGCTCGGCGACCGAGGTGATGCAGCGCGTGATGTAAGGCATCGCATTGTACGCAGCAATAATCACGGAAACGGCAGGGCCGGCCATGGTGAAGCTCCCCCGGAGAAACGGTCCACGCTCCCCCTTTCGGCTTGGTCAGAGCCCGCCCGGTGGTCAATCCGGGCGCGGAGGAGGTGCCATACGGGATGTGAAGATACCACGGAGTAACAGTGTCTGCGAAGTGGCCTCATGGAGATGTCGCAGCTCGGAGCGGGTTTCGGCCAGTTGGCTTGATGAGTGATTTGAGCTGCTTCAATGATGCTGCGGGGATCGCTCGACGAGTCTGTGCAGCGAGAATTGGGTGAGCTCGTGATTTTTCACGAGTCCGAGGAGTGGCTGTCTGACGAGGCTGTTCGGAACAAGCTCCTGCTGCCGCGATGGTGACTTGACGAAGGCTCCACCGTGCGTGGCAGGTGATCATCGCGGTGGCAGGTCGTCGATCAGGCTGCGAATGGTTTGTACGGGCGCTCGGCTGGGAGTTTCCCAGCCGAGCCTTTAGCGTAGGCGGCCGTTGAGTTCTATGGCGACGATGTCGAGGCGCTGGCGTCTGCGGGCGTACAGGCCGGTACTGCTAGGGAAGTGCTGCCGCAGATTCCCGTTCCTCAACGCAAGCGCGACCGGCGGCCTTTCAAGTCTCAGGTTGCGATTACCCGGCACGCCTCACACCAGTGCCTAATTGTTTGCGTCAGCCCACCAGCCCCAACTCCCGTGCGATCAGCATCCGCTGGACCTCGCTTGTGCCCTCGCCGATCTCCAGGATCTTGGAGTCTCGCCACATGCGGGCCACCGGGTACTCGTTCATGAAGCCGTAGCCGCCGTGGATCTGGGTGGCCTCTCGGGCGTTGTCCACCGCGACCGTGGAGGAGTGGAGCTTGGCCAGGGCCGCCTCCTTCTTGAAGGAAGCGCCGGTCACCAGGCGGGCCGCCGCGTCGCGCCAGGCCAGGCGGGCAGTGTGGGCCTTCATCTCCATGTCCGCGATCTTGAACTGGATGGCCTGGTTCGCCGCGATCGGCTTGCCGAAGGCGTGGCGTTCCTTCGCGTACTTGACCGACTCGTCCACGCAGCCCTGCGCCAGACCCGTCGCCAGGGCCGCGATCGCGATCCTGCCCTCGTCGAGGATGCGCAGGAACTGGGCGTAGCCGCGGCCCTCCTCGCCCAGGAGGTTCTCCGCCGGGACCCGGACGTCCGTGAAGGACAGCTCTCGGGTGTCCGAGGCGTTCCAGCCGACCTTGGAGTACGGGGCGGCGACCGTGAAGCCCGGTGTGCCGGACGGGACGATGATCGAGGAGATCTGCGGCCTGCCGTCGGGCTTGCGGCCCGTGACCGCCGTGACCGTCACCAGGCCCGTGATGTCCGTGCCCGAGTTGGTGATGAAGCACTTCGTGCCGTTGATGACCCACTCGTTCGTGGAGGCGTCCAGGCGTGCCGTCGTGCGGGTCGCGCCCGCGTCGCTGCCGCCGTCGGGCTCCGTCAGGCCGAACGCGCCCAGGATCTCGCCCGAGCAGAGCCGGGGGAGCCACTCCTGTTTCTGCGCCTCGGTGCCGTAGAGGTGGATCGGCATCGCGCCCAGCGAGACGCCGGCTTCCAGGGTGATGGCGATCGAGGAGTCGACCCGGGCCAGCTCCTCCAGGGCCACGCCCAACGCGAGGTAGTCACCGCCCATGCCGCCGTACTCCTCCGGGAACGGCAGGCCGAACAGGCCCATGCGGCCCATCTCGCGGACGATCTCGTACGGGAACTCGTGCCGCTCGTAGAAGTCGCCGATCTTCGGCGCCACCACCTCGTGTGCGAACTCCTCGACCGTGCGGCGGAGTTCCTCCAGTTCGGGGGAGAGACGGTAGTCCATGGTGATCAGTGCTCCTCGGTGTCCTCGTGGGACAGGGCTCGGACGGTGCGGGACGGGCTGGGTCGGCCCAGGTGGGCGGCCATCCACGTGCTCGTGGCGACGAGGCGGCCGAGGTCGATTCCGGTGTCGATGCCGAGGCCCCGCAGCATCCACACGAGGTCTTCGGTGGCGAGATTGCCCGTCGCCGACTTCGCGTACGGGCAGCCGCCGAGGCCGCCCGCCGAGGCGTCGATCGTCGTGACGCCCTGCTGGAGCGCCGCCAGGGTGTTGGCCAGGGCCTGGCCGTAGGTGTCGTGGAAGTGGACCGCGAGCGTGGCGGGCGGGATGCCCGCCTCGTCCAGGGCCGCCAGGAGTGCGACCACGTGCCCGGGCGTCGCCACGCCGATCGTGTCGCCCAGGCTCAGTTCGTCGCAGCCCATGTCCAGCAGGGCCCGGCAGACCCGCACCACCTGGGGGATCGGGACACCGCCCTCCCAGGGGTCGCCGAAGCACATGGAGAGGTAGCCGCGGACGTGGACCGCATCGGCCTTGGCGCGCGTCACCACCGGCTCGAACATCGCCAGGGCCTCGTCCACCGTGCGGTTGAGGTTGGCCTTGGCGAAGGACTCCGTGGCGCTGGCGAAGACGGCCACCCGGCGGGCGCCCAGCGCCAGGGCGCGGTCCAGGCCCCGTTCGTTCGGGACCAGGACCGGGAGCGCGACGGGCAGGTCGGCGACCACCGGGAACAGCTGCTCCGCGTCCGCCAGTTGGGGGACCCACTTGGGGTGGACGAAGCTCGTCGCCTCGATCGTCGTCAGACCCGCGCCGGCCAGGCGGCGGATGAACTCCGCCTTGATGACCGTGGGGACCGTCGCCTTCTCGTTCTGCAGGCCGTCCCGGGCGCCGACCTCATGGATGCGGACGCGGGTGGGGAGATCCCTGCTCGGGACGGTCATGGGAAGCCCTGGGACTGTCATTCCGCCGCCTCCTCGTGCGGTGCGATGACCGCCAGCACCTGGTCCATGGCGACCGTGGTGCCGGGTGCCACGTCCAGTTCGGCGACCTTGCCGGCGTGCGGTGCGGAGATGACGTGCTCCATCTTCATCGCCTCCACCACCAGCAGGCTCTGACCGGCGCTCACCTCGTCGCCGACCGCGACCTTCACCACCGTCACCGTGCCGGGCATGGGCGCGGTGAGGGAATCGGCACCCGCGTGCGCCGAACGGGTCAGGGACGCGGCCACCGGGTCGTGGTCGCGGACGTGCCAGGCGTCGCCGTCGCGGCCGAGCCAGTCGGCGGCGCGGTGGAAGGTGTGCCGGACGCCGTCCAGGGTCACCGTCACCCGGTCACCGGCGACCGTGGCCGTGCCGCGCGGGGTGTACTCCAGGGGCTCCTGCACGCGCAGGGGGAAGGCCGGACGCTTCGGCTCGCCGCCCAGGCGCCAGCCGCTCGGGACCGAGAAGGGGTCCGTCCAGCCGCCCGGCTCCGGCTTCAGCGCCTCCAGACGTACGGCTGCGGCCGCCTCGTACACCTCCTCGGGGACGCCTGTGGCGACCAGGTCGTCCACCTCGCGCTCGACCAGGCCGGTGTCCATGTCTCCGGCGACCACCGCCGGGTGGGCGAGCAGACGGCGCAGGAACCCGGCGTTCGTCTGCACGCCGAGCGTGACCGTCTCCGCCAGGGCCGAGCGGAGCTTGCGCAGGGCCGTCGCACGGTCGGGGCCGTACGCGATGACCTTGGAGAGCATCGGGTCGTAGAGGCTGCCGACCTCCGTGCCCTCGGTGAGGCCGGAGTCGGTGCGCACGCCGTCGCCCTGCGGCTCGCGCAGCCGCAGGATCGTGCCGCCGGAGGGGAGGAAACCGCGGGCCGGGTCCTCGGCGCAGATACGGGCCTCCACCGCGTGACCGGTCAGCCGTACGTCCTGCTGCGTGAAGCCGAGGGGCTCGCCCGCGGCGACCCGCAGCTGCCACTCGACCAGGTCCAGACCCGTGATCAGCTCGGTGACCGGGTGCTCCACCTGGAGGCGGGTGTTCATCTCCATGAAGTAGTACGACGACGGGTCGCCGCCGGGGACGATGAACTCCACCGTGCCCGCGCCCCGGTATCCGCAGGAACGGGCCGCCTGGACGGCCGCCTCGCCCATCGCGGAGCGGGTCTCCTCGTCGAGGAGGACGCTCGGCGCCTCCTCGATGATCTTCTGGTGGCGGCGCTGGAGGGAGCACTCGCGCTCGCCCAGGTGGACCACGTTGCCGTGGCCGTCCGCCAGGACCTGGATCTCGATGTGGCGGGGACGGTCGATCCAGCGCTCCACCAGGAGCGTGTCGTCGCCGAACGAGGCGCGGGCCTCGCGGCGGGCCGACGCGATCTCGTCCTCCAGCCGGGTCAGGTCCCGCACCAGGCGCATGCCCTTGCCGCCGCCGCCCGCGCTGGGCTTGAGCAGCACGGGCGCGCCCAGCGCGCGGGCCGCCTCCGCCAGATCCGGGTCGCGCCCGCCGGGCACCACCGGCACCCCGGCCTCCTGGACCGTCTCCTTGGCGCGGATCTTGTCGCCCATCAGGGCGATCGCGTCCGCGGGCGGGCCGATGAAGACCAGGCCCGCGTCGGCGCAGGCGCGCGCGAAGGCCGCGTTCTCCGCGAGGAAGCCGTAGCCCGGGTGGACGGCCTGCGCGCCCGTGCGGGCCGCGGCCTCCAGCAGGCGCTCCACCGACAGGTAGCTCTCGGAGGCGGGAGGCGGGCCGATCCGGACCGCCGTGTCCGCCTCGCGCACGTGCCGGGCGTCGGCGTCCGCGTCGGAGAAGACGGCCACCGAGCGCACGCCCATCGACCGCAGCGTCCGGATGACGCGTACGGCGATCTCGCCGCGGTTGGCCACCAGTACTGTCTCGAACATCGTCGTCCGTCCCCTCACATCCGGAAGACGCCGAACTGGGGGTCACCCAGGGGCGCGTTGGCGCACGCGGTCAGGGCCAGGCCCAGCACCTGACGGGTGTCCAGCGGGTCGATCACACCGTCGTCCCAGAGGCGGGCCGACGCGTAGTAGGCGTTGCCCTGACGCTCGTACTGGGCGCGGATCGGGGCCTTGAAGGCGTCCTCGTCCTCGGCCGGCCAGGACTCGCCGCGGGCCTCCAGCTGGTCGCGCTTGACGGTCGCGAGGACCGAGGCGGCCTGCTCGCCGCCCATGACCGAGATCTTGGCGTTCGGCCACATCCACAGGAAGCGGGGGGAGTACGCCCTGCCGCACATGGAGTAGTTGCCCGCGCCGTACGAGCCGCCGACCACGACCGTGAGCTTCGGGACGCGGGTGCAGGCGACGGCCGTGACCATCTTGGCGCCGTGCTTGGCGATGCCGCCCGCCTCGTAGTCCTTGCCGACCATGAAGCCCGAGATGTTCTGCAGGAAGACGAGGGGGATGCCGCGCTGGTCGCACAGCTCGATGAAGTGCGCGCCCTTCTGCGCCGACTCGGAGAACAGGATGCCGTTGTTGGCGACGATGCCCACCGGGTGGCCGTGGATCCGGGCGAAGCCGGTGACCAGGGTCTGACCGAACTCGGACTTGAACTCGGCGAAACGCGAGCCGTCGACGACCCGGGCGATGATCTCGCGCACGTCGTAGGGGGTGCGGGAGTCGACCGGGACGGCGCCGTAGAGGCCGTGCGGGTCGACCTTGGGCTCCGTCGCCTCCGTGACCTCCCAGGGGAGCGAGCCGCGGGAGGGGAGGGTCGAGACGATCGTGCGGACGATGCGCAGGGCATGCGCGTCGTTCTCCGCGAGGTGGTCCGTGACGCCCGAGACGCGGGAGTGGACCTCGCCGCCGCCGAGCTCCTCCGCCGTGACGACCTCGCCGGTGGCCGCCTTCACCAGGGGCGGGCCGCCCAGGAAGATCGTGCCCTGGTTGCGGACGATCACGGCCTCGTCGCTCATCGCCGGTACGTACGCCCCGCCGGCCGTGCACGAGCCGAGGACCGCGGCGATCTGGGGGATGCCGGCGCCGGACATGCGGGCCTGGTTGTAGAAGATGCGGCCGAAGTGGTCCCGGTCCGGGAAGACCTCGTCCTGCATGGGGAGGAAGGCTCCGCCGGAGTCCACCAGGTAGACGCAGGGGAGGCGGTTGTCGAGGGCGACCTCCTGGGCGCGGAGGTGCTTCTTGACCGTCATCGGGTAGTAGGTGCCGCCCTTGACCGTGGCGTCGTTGGCGATGACCACCGTCTCGCGGCCGCTGACCCGGCCGATGCCGGCGATGACGCCGGCGGCCGGGGCCTGCCCGTCGTACATCCCGTCGGCCGCGAGCGGGGCCAGCTCCAGGAACGGCGAGCCCGGGTCGAGGAGGGTGTCGACGCGGTCGCGGGGGAGCAGCTTGCCGCGCGCGGTGTGGCGGGCGCGGGCCTTCTCGCCGCCGCCCTGTGCGGCGGTGGCGAGCTTGGTGCGCAGCTCCTCGACGAGGGCGTGGTGCGCCTCCTCGTTGGCCCGAAAGGCCTCCGACGCGGGGTCTGCCGCGCTCGTGAGCTCCGGTGCCTCGTGCATCCTGCGGGTCCCCTCACCTTGTTAATGAGCGTTAACGCATTTCCTTCAGGTTAACGACCGCTAACCTCGCTGTCTAGAATTGATTTCATGGCCACCAGAACCGACGCCCCCACCCGCCGTGAGCAGATCCTCAAGGAGGCCGCTCGGCTGTTCGCCGAGCGGGGCTTCCACGGGGTCGGAGTCGACGAGATAGGCGCCGCGGTCGGGATCAGCGGGCCCGGGCTGTACCGGCACTTCGCGGGCAAGGACGCGATGCTCGCGGAGCTGCTGGTGGGGATCAGTGGGCAGTTGCTGACGGGGGCGAAGCGGAGGGTGGCGGAGGCGGACGGGGG
>NZ_JAKEIO010000055.1 GCF_021474405.1 [Streptosporangium] indianense | reverse complement strand
ACGCGCAGATACCCGCCGGCTGGTGGGTCGCAGGGCTGTACCGGACCGGCGGCGCGCGGGCGCACGCCGGCCGGCGGGCGGCAGCGCCGTACAGGGGTGCGGTCAGACGCCCAGATCCCGCGGGCCGGGGCGGGCAGACGCGCAGATACCCGCCGGCTGGTGGGTCGCAGGGCTGTACCGGACCGGCGGCGCGCGGGCGCACGCCGGCCGGCGGTGGCAGCGCCGTGCAGGGGCGGGCAGACGCTCACGGGACGCGTCGAGGGGCCGTCCCGTGGCTTTCCGTCCGCGGAGCGCGTCTCAGCCGTGCAGCAGTCGGCGTGCTGTCAGGGCGAGGGCGATCTCGACCACGTCGTGCGGGCGGGCCAGTGAGCGGCCGGTGAGCTGCTCGCAGCGGCGCAGCCGGTTCAGGACGGTGTTGCGGTGACAGTACAGCCGCTCGCCGGCCCGCTGGGCGGAACCCTCGCAGGCGAACCAGGCGGCCAAGGTGTCCAGCAAGACGTCCCGGTCGGCCGGTTCGAGCCGAAGCAGGGGGCCGAGGGTCCGCTCGGTGAGAGCCGCGCCCAGTTCCGGGCAGGAGGCGACCAGCGCCTCGGGCAGATGATCGGTGAGCCGGACCGTGCCGCCCTCGGCCGGGCACAGGCCCAGGGCGAGATCGGCCAGGCGCCGGGCGTCGCCGACCGCGGCGAGTCCCGTCACGGCGCTGCCGACGCCGACGCGCTGTCCGGGCGGGCCGTCGCAGGCGAGGTCAGGTGCCGCGGCGGGGTCCTCGCCGCCCTCCCCGGCGACCAGGACGATGCCGTAGTCCACCTCGGCTCCCGGGTGCCAGTGGACGGTCCGGCCGGGCGGCAGTGGGACGGCCCGGGTGTCCGCGACGTGCTGGGGCCGGCCGCCGGCGACCGCGACGACGACGTACCGGCCGTGTTCCGGCAGGCCCAGGCTCTCGGCGGTGTCGGGCAGGTCCGCGATCCGGCTCGTGCCGTCCAGGAGGGCGGCGGCCAGCAGGCGCACCCGGTTCTCGCGCCGCCAGGCGAGCTGCCGTTCCGCCTGCCGGTAGGCGTCCGCGACGAGGGTGCAGTGCTCGTCGACGAAGTTCCACACGTCGGTGGCCACGTGCACGAGGAGCCGGATGTCCTCGGGTGCCGAACGGGTGGTCTCCTCCACCAGCCGCTGCCACACCAGGGAGCCGCCCAGCCGGAACGCGTGCAGCAGGGCGTCCAGCGGCAGTCCCTGCTCGGCCCGGGTGACGCCGATGCGCCAGGTGCAGCGGTGGGCGGCCTCCCGCGAGCCGCGCGGGTCGAGCAGCGAGGTCACGCTGTGCCGCAGCGAGCGGTACACCTCCTGCCAGGTGGCGGTGTGGTCGTTCTCCAGACACGTCCGGTACGCCGGTTCCTGTTCGCGCAGGACCGCGAGCAGCCGGTCGGTCAGGTCCGGCAGGTCGTCGAGCAGGACGCGGGCCGCCCGGTGCAGGACGCGCAGCGCGTCGGCGTCGATCAGTGACCGGATCCGTCGTGCGCGCGGCTGCGGGACCGGCGTCGGCCCGGTGCGGAACGTCGTATGTGTGCGTGCGGCAGGGTGCATGGCGGTCCTCCCCCGACTGCGGCCTTCCGGCCGCGCCCGGCGCCGTCCGGGCGCAGCGGCGTCCGGCGGGTGCGCTGCCCGTCCGGCCGTCGCCACCCGCGTGGTGCTGCTCAGAATGACATACCGTCCGGTCGGTCCCCAGAGTCGTGCGGCGTCTTCTTCTCCGAGCGGCCCCGCCGGTGCCGGGTTCAGCGGAGCTCTCTGTCGACCATGCGGGCGAGCTCGATGCGGGAGCGCACGCCGAGCACGGCGAACACATTGCGCAGGTGACAGTCGGCCGTGCGGGTACTGACGGTCAGCCGCTGGGCCACCTCCCTGTGGGGGCGCCCTCGGCCACGTGCCGTGCGACGCGCAGTTGCTGCGGGGCCGGCCGGGCCAGCGCAGGGCGCGGCAGCGCGCGAGCCGGGCGGACGCGTGCGGACCGGCACCGAAGGTCCCCCACCGGGCGACGTCGGCGATCAAGGCCCGTGCGCCCTCCGCCTCCCCGGCGAGGACCGTTGCCTCAGCGGCGAAACCTTCTGCACGGACGGTCGGACCGCGTGGGTGCGGCGTACCGGGGCGGACGCACCCCGGTACGCCGCACCCACGCCCGCCGCCGGCTGTGTCGTCACGGGGATCGACGGTGCCCCGGTCGGTGCGGCCGGTCGTGGGCTCGTGGCCGCCGCCGACGAGGAGACACACGGACTGCTGATGTCGATGACGGTCAGCATGAGCCGGTGAGGTGACCGGCGGCGGTGGGCCCGCACTCCGGAACCCGCCCGGCTCCCCCGCCGTACCACGGCGTGGCGGAGGAGCCGTCGCGGCTGTCGCCACCACCGGTCGACGGCGAGGGGGCGGGCGAGGCGCAGGGCTTCCTCACGCGCGGTGTCGCACGCGTCAGTCCACGATCACCCCGGCACGCGCCGCCGGTACCGGTCCGGCGAGTGCGCCGCCGAAGTTCCCCTCGACCTCTGACTTCTCCGCGGCGTTCGGGTACGGGTTCGTGCACGAGGTGCCCGCGGTGGAGCCTGACATGAGGCTCGAGCAGGGCCCGGGCTTGCGGTCCGGCAGGCCCAGGATGTGCCCGAGTTCGTGCGCGGAGATACGGATCGTGTCGTACCCCTGGTCGACGGCCTGGCGCCCGATGTACACGGTGCCGTTGCCCAGGGTGCCGGGCAGCGCGCGGGGCCAGCCGTTGTCCGCGAGGACCCGGATGTTGGCTCGTTGTCCTGCCGTGACGGGCCGTAGTTCGACGGCGTCGACGCTCTCGTTCCAGATCGCCGCGCCACGGTTGACGGCGCTCTGGAACTCCGCCGAGCCACTGGCGTCATAGGTCAGGACACGCGCGGCGACAGGGGCTTCGGCCGCGGCCGAAGCCTGGCCACCCGTCAGGGACAGGGACACCAGGCAGGCGGCGGCGAGGCCGCCGGTCAGCATACGGACGTGCATGATCGACCTCCTTGTGGGGGAAGGGCAGTCGTGCTCATGACATTCCTGGACCTTGCCCAGCCGTGTTCCCGCTGAATCCTCAGGCGACGGCCGCGACCGAGACGCCAATGGCGATGAACAGCCAGCCGGTGGTCCGCTCCCAGCGGTGGCGGACCTTCGGTCTGGCCAGCAGGGCTCGCAGACGCGCGGCGACCACGACGAGGGCGAACCAATAGGCGACGCCGATGACGACGTCCAGCATGCCGAGGAAGAAGATCTGCTGGGCCATCGATCCGTCGCCGTCGACGAACTGCGGCAGGACGCTGAGGAAGAACAGGGCGGCCTTGGGGTTGAGCACGTTGGTGAGCAGCCCCTCAGTGAAACCACTCCGCAACCGCCCCCGGGCGGGCCCCTCCGCCTCCGGCGCCCCGGACGGGGCCCCGTTCGTGTCACGCCGCTCGCGGGCGGCCCGCCGGGCGGCGAGCACGGCCCGGACACCGAGATACACCAGGTAGGCCGCCCCCATGAGTTTGATCCCGTCGTACACCAGGGGTGAGCGGGTGGCGATCACCGAGAGGCCGGCCGCGGCGGCCAGCATGTGGGCGCACAGCCCGGTCTGGGCACCCAGTGCGGCCGCTCTCCCCTTCGCGGGATCCTCGGCCGCCGATCTGAGCACCACGAGAAAGTCCGGGCCCGGCACGACGTACGCCACCAGTACGACGCCGAGGAAACCGAGCAAGTCGACCGTCATCCGCCCTCCACTCCATCGACCCCCAAGGCTCCTTCGGCCGGGCCCCGTTGGCGCCTGCGCGCACCGGCGCCGGGTACCCCCGTGCGGGACATCCGGACACCGTGACCGCCGGATTCCCATGCTGACGGGAAGACAGGTGACCGCGTGATCAAGGGCGTTGACCCGGTACGCACGTCCCGAGCACAATCTGCGGGCCCGCGTCGACCGCGGGCGAACAGGGGGAGACATGTGCGACGAGTGTCCTGACCGCGAGACGATCGGTGCCATCGCCCGGAACCCGGCGGCGCCGGTCGACGTACTGACCAGACTGCTGGCGCGGGAGGCCGTCGCGGCCTGGGACGTGCTGGCCTGGCGGGCTGTGCCGGACGAGGTGGTCGACGCGGTCGTCGTGCACCCCGATCGCAGGTTGAGATCGGCGTTCGCCGAGAACCCCTCGGCGACACCGGAACAACGGGCCCGGCTCGTCGACGACCCCGACCCTCGGGTGCGGGCGGTCCTCGCCCACGGCCCCGACGGGTTCCGCATCCCCGTGGAGCCGCTTCCTGTCGCCACGCAGAAGCGGCTGCTCGCCGACGAGGACGCGCGGGTCCGCCGCTGCGCGGCCGACTCCCGGCACACGGCGCCGGAACTGGTGGCCCTTCTCACCGACCACGACGACGCGGACCTCCGGCGGGCGGCGTCCCGGGTGTGGGACCTGCTCCCCCGGGACGCCCGGGACCGCCTGCTCCACGACCCCGTGGACGACGTGCGCCGGGCAGCCATGCGGCAGGCCTGCCGGGACGACGCGCGCTGCACCGACCTCCTGCTCGACGCGGACCTCGGCCCCTTCCAACGGCACGAGGTGATCCGCCACGGGGTCATGAGCAGGGCGACCGCCGAACGGCTCGCGGCGAGCAGCTCGGAATCGGACCGGCGCGAACTCGCGGCCAACCCTCACCTGCCCGCCGACCTCGTCCGCAGGCTGGCCGACGACGACGCGCACAGCGTCCGGCTGGCCGTGTCGGTCAGGCCCGAGCTGACCGAGGCCGAGCGGGGCGCCGTCGACATCACCATCGACCCGTCCGACCGGTTGTACCCCGTCGAGTGGGTGCGCCTGTGCACGGATCCCGACGTGCTGCGCGAGTGCGCCCGGTCGGCCAACATCCTGCTGCGCCGCAGTGCCGCCTGCGGTGCGCACCTGCCCGCCGACGCCGTCGAACTGCTCTCCCGGGACGACGACTACGCCGTGCGGCTCCTCCTGTGCGAGAACCAGACCGGTGTGGACGGTGAGGTCGTGCTGCAGACCTACCTGGACTGCCAGGTCATCACCAGGGGCGCGCTGCTCGGCCACGCCGACTTCCCGCGCGCGGGTGCCGGCCGGCGGTTCGCCGACGACCCGGACCCGGAGAAGAGGCGGCTGGTGGGACTCGACCCGCACACTCCCGCCGACGTGGTGGTCCGGCTGCTCGCGGATCCGGACGAACGGGTGCGGGGCATGGCCGCCGCCCACCCCGCCCTGCCGGTCGACCTCATCGTGGAGAGCTGCGGGAACCCGGCGCTCTCCTCCCGGGCACTGGGCAACCCCGGCCTGCCGGCGGAGGTCATGCACCGGTGCCTGGACACCCTCGGCGTCCCCCGCTGACGCCGACGACGGGGCCTACCGCGGGTGGGTGACGGCCGAGGGGTGGGAGTGGGCGGCTTGCAGGAACCTGGCGGCGCCCCGGACGGCCGCGGTGTGCGGGGCCGGGACGATGTGCAGCGGTGCCTTCAGACGGTCGGTGAGGGGGTAGGTGATCTCCGGCCGCAGGGCACCGCCGCCGGCCAGGAGGATGCCGCGCCGCAGCGCTCCCGTGGTGAGCGAGGTGCGGTCGTGGCGGCGGATCGCCGTCAGCATGGCCACCACCGCTTCGACGATCTGCTCCGGCGTGGCCGTCTCACCGAGGTCGCCGGTCCCCAGTGCCGTCCGGTGCGCGTCGGTGACGGCACCGTCGCACAGCAGCACCACCTCGGTGAGGTGGGCACCGACGTCCACGACCAGCAGCGGCCGGGACATGTCCGCGTCGGCTGCCAGGGCGATGCTCCGGGCACCGGGGACGGTCAGGACGCTGCGGGGCCTCAGCACCTCGACCGCGGCGCGGGCCCGGGTGCGGTAGGCGACACCGCCCAGCACGGGCGTGGTGACGATGACCATGGGACGGGTGAACCGGGGCAGCCGG
The DNA here is from genome assembly GCF_021474405.1 of [Streptosporangium] indianense. GTDB lineage: Bacteria > Actinomycetota > Actinomycetes > Streptomycetales > Streptomycetaceae > Streptomyces > Streptomyces indiaensis. The sequence goes on along the minus strand of NZ_JAKEIO010000055.1, from coordinate 41,310 downwards.
TTGCCGAGGAGGCGTTGCAGCATCCGGGCACACCCCGGGGTGTCGACGATGGTGCCGCGCTGGACGGGGTGGAGCCCACCGGTGCCGGGGAAGGTGACGGTGGGTACGTCGACGACCGTGCCCTTGCCGGCGAGCCAGACGCGGGTGCGGGCGCTTCCGATGTCGAGGGCGATGCCGCAGCAGCGCCGGCACCCGGGCCACAGCCGGTGACGGCCGTCGCCGGGCAGGTCGTGGACGCCGGTCATGGCCGTGCCTGCTTGACCTGCTGGCAGCGCGCGCAGTAGCGGGCCTGCGGCACGATCCTGAGCCGTTCGTGTTCGACCGGGCGCCGGCACAGGTGGCAGCTGCCGTAGGACCCCTCGTCCATGCGGGTGAGGGCCGATTCGACGTCGTTGAGGACCATGCGGGCGGAGGCGGCGAGCTTGACGCGGACCTCGATCTGCGCGGCGGCCCGCTGCCGGAGCAGGTCCTCGGCCCGGGAGGTGACCGGTCCGGCGAGCAGGCGCAGTTGCTCGCGGCGGAACAGCCGCTGCTCGTGGAGGTTCTCGCGCAGCGCGGCGAGGTCCTCGGCGGACAGGTGCGTCGTACTCGGGTCGATGGTCTGGTGATTCACCACGTCACCCCTTTGCGGCAGGGCGGAGGAGGTCGGTACGGGCGGGTCAGGCCGTGCGGCGCTGGCAGGCGACGCAGTGGCGGGTGTAGGGGAGGATCTCGAGCCGTTCCGCGGGAACGGGCTTGGCGCAGGCCACGCAGATCCCGTAGCTGCCGTCGTCGACCCGGGCGAAGGCTTCCTCGATCTCCTTGAGGGCCCGTTCCATGGCGGCTCTCTGCGCGGCCAGCAGGTGATCGTCAGGGCTGTGCCCGGTCTCGTCGAGGGCGCGCAGCTGTGCCAGCCGGGAGGCGCGGGCGTGTTCCAGGCGCCGACGGGCCTCGTGCAGGTGGGGCTCGGCCCGGGTGACGTCGAGCGACATGGTCGGTCCTCTCTCGGCGACGGATGCGGGGTGTCCGCAGGTCCGGTCATGCGCGGCGGGCGGCCCGGCGGCGTCGCCGGGCCGTCGGCTGTCGGGTGGTCGTGTGCTCCCCACCCTGGCCCGGGCCGCGGCGGATTCCCATCGGGCGCGCGACCCATTTGCCCCGGGGTGAAGGACCCATGGGGCCGCGCTCTGGGTGGTGCGTGCCCGGGGAAATGGGGGTCAGGTCCCATGGACGGCGGCCGCGTTCGGGCGGCAGCCTGGTCACAGGCTTGCTCGAGCGCCCGGGCCGCGAACGCGGAGGGCTCCGCGATGCCCGACAGTGGAGGTGAGACCGAGGTCGTAGAAGGGGAGGCGCAGGGACGGTGTCCTTGTTCTGGCGGATTTTCGCCCTCAACGCCGTGGTGCTGGGCACGGCCACGGCTCTGCTGCTGTGGGCTCCGGTGACCGTCTCCGTGCCGGTGCTGCTGACCGAGGCGGTCATCCTGGTCGGTGGTCTGGCCGTCATGCTCGTCGCGAACGCCGCCCTGCTGCGGCTCGGCCTGGCCCCGCTGGACCGGCTCACGAAGCTGATGACCACCGTGGACCTGCTGCGGCCCGGCCAGCGTCTGCCCGCTTCCGGCGGCGGCGGTGTCGCGGAGCTGATCCGGACGTTCAACGCCATGCTGGAGCGGCTGGAGCAGGAGAGGGTCGCCAGCAGCGCCCGCGCTCTGCTGGCACAGGAGGGGGAACGCCGCCGCATCGCGCAGGAGTTGCACGACGAGGTCGGCCAGAGCATGACCGCGATCCTGCTGGGGCTCAAGCGCTCGGCGGACGACGCCCCGGAGCCGCTGCGCAAGGAGTTGCAGGAGCTGCAGGAGATCACCCGGGAGAGCCTGGACGAGGTGCGGCGGCTGGTGCGCCGGCTGCGGCCGGGCGTGCTGGACGACCTGGGTCTGGTGAGCGCGCTGACCTCGCTCAGTGAGGACTTCGCCACCCATACCCGGCTGCTGGTGACCCGTCGCTTCGACACCGACCTGCCCCCGCTGGAGCCGGAGACGGAACTGGTCCTCTACCGCGTCGCCCAGGAGTCGCTGACCAACGTCGCCCGCCACGCGGACGCGGGCCGGGTCACCGTCGCCCTCCGCGGGACGGGAGACGGTGTGGTGCTGACCGTGACCGACGACGGCAGCGGCATCGAGGCCCCGAGCGAAGGCGCCGGCATCCGCGGGATGCGCGAGCGTGCCCTGCTCGTCGGGGGCAGCCTCGAGATCACCCCCGCGCCCCGGGCCGGCACCCGGGTGCAGCTCACCGCGCCCGTTGTGAGGAAGCAGCCCTGACCATGCCCGACACGACCACGCCCGCCCCGGCCCGACCGGGCACGATCCGCATCCTGCTCGCCGACGACCACGCACTCGTCCGGCGCGGTGTGCGGCTCATCCTCGACCAGCAGCCCGACCTGGAGGTGGTCGCCGAGGCCGGTGACGGGGCGGAGGCCATCGAGCTGGCCCGCACCCGCGAGGTCGACCTGGCGGTCCTCGACATCGCCATGCCGCGCCTGACCGGTCTGCAGGCGGCGCGCGAACTGGCCGGCCTCAAGCCCGGCCTGCGGATCCTGATGCTCACCATGCACGACAACGAGCAGTACTTCTTCCAGGCGCTGAAGGCCGGTGCGAGCGGCTATGTGCTGAAGTCCGTCGCCGACCGGGACCTGGTCGCCGCCTGCCGGGCCGCGATGCGCGACGAGCCGTTCCTGTACCCCGGCGCGGTCACCGCCCTGATCCGCAACTACCTCGACCGGGCCCGCCACGGCGACGAGACACCGGATCAGATCCTCACCCCCCGCGAGGAGGAGGTCCTCAAGCTGGTCGCCGAGGGCCACTCCTCGAAGGAGATCGCCGACCTGCTGTTCATCAGTATCAAGACCGTCCAGCGCCACCGCGCCAACCTGCTGCAGAAACTCGGCCTGCGCGACCGTCTCGACCTCACCCGCTACGCCATCCGCGCCGGGCTGATCGAGCCCTGACCCGCCGGCCGCCCGGCTCGCACATCACGAGGAGAGGGGGACGGTGCACCCGATCACGCGCACGGCGCCCGTCCCCGGCGCCGCCCGGCACCGCTCCCCCGTCACCGCGCTGCCGGCGGTCGTCGTCGTGGCGGTGCTGGCCGCCCTCGGCTTCGTCATCCCGCCGGCCGGCCCTTCGGGCGCGGGCGTCTCCGGCCCACCTGTGGCGGCGGACCGGCTCCACCACGACGCCACGCGCGCCGACGACGGATGCGGCGTCGCCTGTGCCGTCCGGGCGGCCACCCGCGCCGAGCAGCCGCACGCCGAGCCCCCGGCCCCCTGCGGCCACTCCGGCATGTGCGGGCGGACCAGGGACACCGCCCTTCTCCGGCTCACCGGCCCGTCCGCGCGACCGGCCGGGCCCGCGCCCGCGGCACAGCCCCCCGTGGAGCAGGACCGCGGCCGGGCGCCCCCCGTGTCCTCCGGCACCTGACGCACGTTCCCCTTTCACCCCGCCCCGCCTCGCGGCCCGCCCACGCCGGCCGCCGTCGAGGTGTGCCTGCCGGAGGCCCCCGTTGAACCGTTCCCTGCGGATGAGAGCGCTGCTCGCCCTCGCCGTACTCGCCCTGTCCCTGTACGTCGCCGTCACCGTGCCCGTCCGGCTCGGTCTGGACCTGCGCGGCGGCACGCAGATCGTCCTCGAGACCCGTTCCACCCCCACGGCCGACGCGGACCGCGCCGCCACCGACCGCACCCTGGAGGTGCTGCGCGGCCGCATCGACGCACTCGGCGTCGCCGAACCCACGCTGGTGCGTTCCGGCGACGACCGGATCATCGTCGAACTGCCCGGTGTGCAGGACCCGAAGAAGGCCGCCGACGTCCTGGGCCGCACCGCCCAGCTCACCTTCCACCCCGTGCTCGGCACCGCGGACCGAGCCGACCGCACCTCCCGGCCCGGGCCCGAGCCGGCCCGGGAGCGCATCCTGCCCGACGAGTCCGGCACCCCGCTGCGCCTCGGCCCCGCCTCCCTGACCGGCGAGGACGTCAAGGAGGCCAGCGCCCTGTTCGATCAGCAGGGCGGCGCCGGATGGCACGTCACCGTCGGCTTCGAAGGCTCCGGCCGGACCGGCTGGGCCGGTCTGACCGGCGAGGCCGCCTGCCGGGCGCCGGGCGATCCGGCACGGCGGGTCGCCATCGTCCTCGACGACAAGGTCATCTCCTCCCCGCAGGTCGACCCGTCCCTCGCCTGCGGCACCGGCATCCGCGACGGCGCGACGAGGATCACGGGCTCCTTCGGCCCCGAGGAGGCACGCGAGCTCTCCCTGCTCATCAACGGCGGGGCCCTGCCGGTGCCCGTCGAAACCGTCGAGCAGCGCACGGTCGGCCCGACACTCGGCGCGCAGGCCATCACCGCAAGTGCCTGGGCGGCGGCCATCGGCACCGTGCTGACCTCGCTGTTCATCATCGCCGTCTACCGGCTGATGGGGGGCCTGGCCGCCCTCGCACTGGCCTGCTACGGCCTGATCTCCTACGCCGCCCTGGCCGCCTTCGGCGCCACGCTGACGCTGCCGGGCCTCGCCGGATTCGTCCTGGCCATCGGCATGGCCGTGGACGCCAACGTGCTGGTCTTCGAGCGGGCTCGGGAGGAGTACGGCGCCCGCCGGCGGCCCAGCATCCGCTCGGCGCTCGCGGCCGGTTTCCGCAACGCCTTCAGCGCGATCGCCGACTCCAACGTCACCACGCTGATCGCGGCCGCACTGCTGTTCTTCCTCGCCTCCGGGCCGGTGCGCGGCTTCGGCGTCACCCTGGGCATCGGTGTGCTCGCCTCCATGTTCAGCGCCCTGGTGGTCAGCCGGGTGCTGGCCGAGTTCGCCGCGGGCCGACCGGGCGTACGCCGCCGCCCCGGGCTCACCGGCATCGCCGGCATCGGCGCGGTCCGTGAACGTCTCACCCGCCGCAACCCCTTCCTGATGCGCCGCCCGCGCCGCTGGCTCGCCGTGTCCGCGGCCGTGCTCGTGCTGGCCGGTTCGGGCATCGCGGTGCGCGGCGTCGCACTCGGTGTGGAGTTCACCGGGGGCCGCCTCATCGAATACCGCACCAGCGGCCCCGTCGACCCCGGCCGGGTCCGTTCCGCCCTCGCCGACGCCGGATTCCCGCAGGCGGTCGTGCAGTCCTCGGGCGACACGGGTCTGACGGTGCGGACCGAGCCGCTGACCGACGCGGAAGAGGCGGAGGTCACCGGCGCCCTGCGCGACCTCGACGGCCGGGCGGACAAGGTCCGTGACGAACTGATCGGCCCCAGCCTCGGCGAGGAGCTGCGCCGGGGCGCGCTGATCGCGCTCGCCATGGCCGTGGGGGCACAGTTCCTCTACCTCGCCGCTCGCTTCCGCTGGATGCTTGGCTCCGCCGCGGTCGTCGCGCTCGTCCACGACGTGGTGATCCTGCTCGGGGTGTTCGCCTGGCTCGGCAAGCCCGTCGACGGGGTGTTCCTGGCGGCCCTGCTCACCGTCATCGGCTACTCCGTCAACGACTCCGTGGTCCTCTTCGACCGGGTCAGGGAGCTGGCCGGGCGCAGCCCCGGGGCGCCGTTCCCCGGCGTCGTGAACCAGGCGATCCTGCAGACCCTGCCCCGCACGGTGAACACCGGCATGGGCGCGGCGTTCATGCTCACCGCCCTCGCGGTGCTGGGCGGTTCCTCGCTCACGGACTTCGCGCTGGCGCTGCTCGTCGGGCTCGCCGTCGGGACGTACTCCTCGGTGTTCACCGCCGCTCCCCTGGCGATCGGCCTGCACCGCCGTTCCCCGCGGGCCAGGCCGTCGCGCCGGCGGCCGGTCACGCCGTGAGGCGCTCCAGTGCGGCCGGCACCGGGGCCACGCCCTCCTCGTCGGCCAGGGCGCGGGCCAACCGCCGGGCGCTGCCGCGGTATAGGGGTCGCCGGTGGTGCGGCGGAGGGCGGTGGCCAGTGAGCCACCGGTGAGCTGCCGCAGCGGGACAGCGCACGGTGCCGTCCCCTGGGTGACCACGTAGGCGGGAGTGGGGCCGATGCGTATCCGGACCACGGGGCCGTCGTCGCGCAGGGAGCTGATGAAGGGCAGGAGGGGCGGGCGAGTTGGAAGCGGTGGCCGATGAGATGGAGCCCGGTGGGCGACATCGCGGGAGCGTTGATGGCCGGTTTCACTCCTCGTGGGGGCGTCTACAAACGCTCGGTGCATGCCCCGCACCTCCCCGCAGGATCCCGGCCACTCGTGCTCCGTGTGTCGCATCCGACCGGCTCCGGCCCGGCGGCGCGCGGCCTGGCCGACGCTCTACGCAACGGCCGAAGCCGTCTCCCGCGCCGTGCGGTGGCGCGGGAGACGGCTCCCGGTGGGACGGCGGATCAGGACGACTGGGCGCTCTGGTACAGGTTCTGGGCGTCCGCGCCGAAGTACGGGCCGTACATCGAGTTCGGGAAGAAGTTGTACTTGAAGCTGTTCACCGAGGACTGCAGGCCGGTTCCGGTGGCCTCGCTGAACTGGGTGAACCACGGGCCCCCGCTGGAGCCGCCGGTCATGTTGCAGGTCAGGCCGTGGTCGTTGGAGAACAGGAAGTCGCGGGTGGTGGTGCCGCTGCAGTAGATGAACTTCTCGCCGTCGTACGGTGCCGCGGCCGGGAAGCCGAAGGAGTACATCGCCTTGTTGTAGCCGGTGTTGAAGGCCAGGCCCTGGCCGCCGACGACGTCCGTGAGCTTCTTGCCGTCCAGCGGGGCGACGACCGCCGCACCGATGTCGTAGTTGATGTCCTCACTGGCCGTCCACTGCGGGGTGGACAGGGTCTTGGACGCGGTCCACGTGCCATACGGGCGCTGCCCGTCGTGGTAGCCCGGTACGAACACCCAGTTGGTGTGCCAGGCGCCCTCCAGCTTCACGCAGTGCCCGGCGGTGATCACGGTGCTCTTGTTGGCGCTGGTGACGGCGTTGCCGGAGCAGGACGCGGTGCGGCCCTGGTAGCTGAAGAACACCCGTCCCGCGGTCTTGGTCACCGCTCCCCCGGCGGACCATGGCCCGCCGCCGTGCGGGAAGGCCGTGGGTCCCATGGCGGAGGCGGGTGCGCTGGGGGCGACGACCGTCGCCTTGCCCTTGCGGACCCCGGGTGCCCGTACGTCGGAGCGGTCGACGGTCAGCAGGTCGAGCGGGGTGGCCTCGCGCATGCGCTGCGGGGTCCAGAAGGCCAGGGCGCGTTGCTGCGCCGAGGGGGTCGCCGCGCCGGGGTCCGGGGCGGCGTCCGCCGGTGCCGCGGTGACGCCGGTCGCCAGGAGCGCGGCGACGCCGGCGAGCGCGCCGAGGACGGAACGGCGGACGCGGGGGCTGCCGCCGGAGGGGTACGGGCTGCGGGGTCGGCCTATCACGCGGTCTCCTTCTGCTGTGGGGGCCGGGCGGCGGGAAGCCTGTCGCCCGGTCAGGCAGGGGTGTCACTGCGGACGGTCAGGGGGCAGCGTGCCACCGGGAGGCCGATATGGACAGGTGCATGTCATTACGTTGGCCGAAAACTCCCCGCTTTCCCGCTCCGAGGCGGACATGCGGGCACAGAAGAACCCGGCCTCAGCGGGGAGGCCGGGTTCAGGCAGTGCGCGGGTGGCGTCAGAGGATGGGGCCGGCGCCGCCGGGTCCGCCCGGCTCGACGCGGCCGCGCCAGGCGCCCGATTCGACTCCGCGCTCCTCGATGTACTGCTTGAAGCGCTTCATGTCGCCCTTCACGCGGCGGTCGATGGTGCCCATCATGTCGGCGGCCTTCTCCACGGCCCCGCTGGGCTCGACTTCCATCACGAGCTCCACCCTGGTGTGGGTGTCGTCCAGGCGCTCGAAGCGGACGGAGCCCCTCTGGTGGGTGTCCCCGCTGGTCGTGCGCCAGGTGACCCGCTCATCGGCCAGCTGGTCGACGATCTCGGTGTCGAACTCGCGCCGTACCCCGCCGATCTTGGTGGTCCAGTGGTTGTGGCGGTCGTCCAGCTGCCTGACCTCCTCGACGCCCTCCATGAAGTTCGGGAACTCCTCGAACTGCGTCCACTGGTTGTAGGCGGTGTGGACGGGGACGTCGACTTCCACGGTTTCCTTGATGGTGCTCATCTGACCTGCCTCCGTTTTCACTGATCGACTGCAGGAGGCCCATCTGCCCACACAGGTCCGGGCCCGTGCGGGGCGAGTACCCGGGATCCTCCGGTTGCCACATCCCAAGCGATCAGCGACCGGCGCAGCGGTTCACCGCGCGGGTGCGGTGGCCCGCGCCGTTTCCGATCGGAAGCCGTGGCCGAGACCGGGGGCCAGGCCGTGGTAGTGCCGGAAGTTGTAAAGCAGCGGGCTCCACAGGTCCGGGTCGATGTGCCGGGTGCCGGGCACGACGACCCGTTCGGCGGCGTGGACGCGCAGCACCTCGCACTCCACGCTGACGAAGAGGCCCGCTCCGCCCGGTGTCAACGCGCGGGCCCGGGCCTCCAACTGCAGGGCGCACTCGGCGGCACGCGGGGGCCGCACCAGGCCGGCGGCGGCCGGGGTGAGCCCGGCCGCGGCGAACTTGTCCGGCTCGTGCCGGTAGAGGGACCGTTCGGTCTCCGGCACGGGGCGGGCTCCGGTGAGCGGTGCGAGGCGTTCCACGTGCTCCCAGAGCTCGGGCGAGGCGACGTTGACCACGAGTTCGGGGCGTTCCGCGAGATTGCGCGCGGTCCGACTCTCGGTGCCCAGGCCGAGGACGAGGTGCTGCCCCAGGGCCCATACGGAGGAGACGGGGGCGAGGTTGAAGGTGCCGTCGGGGTTCTCGGTGGTCAGCAGGACCACGGGCGTGCCGAAGTAGAGGATGCTCGGCTGGATCACCAGGTGGGTGTCGGTCGTCATGGCTCAGGACGCTACGGGCGGGACGCTTCGACGCCCGCCGAAGTGTCGGCGGCGGCGAGGAGCCGCCGGCCGGCGTCGAGGCGTGTGCCGGAGCGGTCCGGCCACCGGGATCAGAACCGGTCGTGCTGCTGCGGCTGCCCGTACGCCTGACCGCTGGGGCCGCCCGCGCTCTGGGCCTGCAGCTGCTCCGCCTGCTCCTTGGTCACCTTCTGCTCCGCGCCGCAGAAGGTGCACTGCGTCAGGTACTTCGTGGAGATCGGGAACAGCGGGACGAAGAACAGGGTGAACTTCGTGAGGCGCTTCCTGAGCGTGTGCGCGGCGGGGTTTCCGCACTGGCCGCACACGAGCGTCAGTATCGCGAGCTGGTACAGGTAACCCTTGGTGCCGAAGATGATCACGTGTCGGTCCTTCCCGGTGGGATCTTCACCCAGTGTCCTGTATCGCGGGCAGACCGGGGGCGTGGGCCCCTCGTTCGTGTGGAGAGCCCGGCGCGGGCTGGTCCGGCCGGGTGACGGCGGGACGGATGCAAGCGGTCCCGAGGGCACGTCGAAGGCCGTCGAGCAGTCGCTCCTCATGTCCGACGAGGACGCGAGGCCTCGGCGGTGAACATCGTGCTGCCCGCCCGCGGCCTGCGCGGCTGAGACGCCGACGGCCCGGGCCCCGTGCGGTGGTCCCGGGCCGCGGTGTGCTCGCGGTCAGCCGGACAGGGCCGTCAGCACCACGGACTTGGCCTCCTCCTGGACCCGCCCGAGGTGGTCCGGACCGAGGAACGACTCGGCGTAGATCTTGTAGACGTCCTCGGTGCCCGACGGGCGGGCCGCGAACCAGGCGTTGTCCGTGGTCACCTTGATGCCGCCGATGGCGGCGCCGTTGCCGGGGGCCTCGGTGAGCACCGCCGTGACCGCGTCCCCGGCCAGGGTGTCGGCGCTGACCTGGGCCGGGGAGAGCTTGGCCAGCAGGGCCTTCTCCTCGCGGGAGGCGGGCGCGTCGATGCGCGCGTACGCCGGTTCCCCGAAGCGCGCGGTCAGCGCGGCGTAGTGCTCGGAGGGGGTCTTCCCGGTGACGGCGGTGATTTCGGAGGCCAGCAGGGCCAGCAGGATGCCGTCCTTGTCGGTGGTCCACACGGAGCCGTCCCGGCGCAGGAAGGAGGCGCCCGCGGACTCCTCCCCGCCGAAGCCGATCGTGCCGCCGGCCAGCCCGTCCACGAACCACTTGAAACCGACGGGCACCTCGACCAGCTCGCGGCCCAGATCAGCCGCGACCCGGTCGATCATGGCGGAGGAGACCAGGGTCTTGCCGATGCCGGTGGTGGCCGGCCAGCGGTCGCGGTGGGCGTACAGGTAGGAGATCGCCACGGCCAGGTAGTGGTTGGGGTTCATCAGACCCGCGTCCGGGGTGACGATGCCGTGCCGGTCGGCGTCGGCGTCGTTGCCGGTGGAGATCTGGAAGCGGTCGCGCTGTCCGATGAGCGAGGCCATCGCGTACGGCGACGAGCAGTCCATGCGGATCTTGCCGTCCCAGTCCAGCGTCATGAACCGCCAGGTGGGATCGGTGTGCGGGTTGACCACGGTCAGGTCGAGGCCGTGCTGTTCGGCGATACGGCCCCAGTAGGCGACCGACGCGCCGCCGAGCGGATCGGCGCCGATCCGGATCCCGGCCGAGCGGATCGCGTCCAGGTCGAGGACGTCCGGCAGATCGGCGACGTACGTGCCGAGGAAGTCGTAGCGGCCGGTGGTGGGGGCGGCGAGGGCACGGGCGTAGGAGACGCGCCGTACGTCCTTCAGGCCGCCGCGGATGATCTCGTTCGCCCGGTCCTGGATCCAGGAGGTCGCGTCGGAGGCGGCGGGGCCCCCGCTGGGCGGGTTGTACTTGAACCCTCCGTCGGCGGGCGGGTTGTGCGAGGGCGTGACGACGACGCCGTCCGCGAGACCGGTGGTGCGCCCGCGGTTGTGGGTGAGGATGGCGTGCGAGACGGCCGGGGTCGGCGTGTAGCCGTCGGCGTCGTCGATCAGGACGGTCACCTCGTTGGCGGCGAACACCTCCAGGGCGGTCACGCGCGCCGGCTCCGACAAGGCGTGGGTGTCGGCGCCCAGGAAGAGGGGGCCGTCGATGCCCTGGCCTGCGCGGTACTCGCAGATGGCCTGGCTGGTCGCGGCGATGTGGTCGTCGTTGAACGCGCTCGCCAGGGACGAGCCGCGGTGTCCGGAGGTCCCGAACGTGACACGCTGCCCCGGGTCGTCCGGGTCGGGGCGGCGCGCGTAGTACGCGGTGACCAGCCGAGCGACATCGACGAGATCCTCGGGTCCGGCCGGACTTCCCGCTCGCTCGTGCTGCATGGGCCCGCTCCTCCGCATGGTTGATCCTTCGTGTGCGGTCCCATCCTTTCTCGTGACGGCGGGGCCGCGCGAGGGGCACGCCCCGGTCAGGGGCGGATGTGCGCCAGACCACGTGCGCCGCTCCGGGCTGGGGGTGCGCTCCCCCTTCGGCACGTCCGCGGAGATCTCACCACCGCGGTGTGCCGGCACGCGCACGAGGGGGCGGCGCCACGGACCACCGGGGTACCCGGTGGCGCGTCGCGCCGCCTGCTCCCTCGGACCGGCACGTCCTCGCGCCGCCCGTGCTAGATCCGGCCGCCGGTGAGCCGGGTCAGGGGGCCGTGCGCGCCGCGTTCCGCGCGGCGTCCGACGGCGTAGGACGCGGCGCTCAGCGCGGTGAGGCCCGCTCCGACGCCCGCGGCCACGAGCTTGCGATGGGCGATGAACGTCCAGGCCGTCTTCGCCGTGGTGGCGACGTGGCCGGATGCGGTGACGACCGCCTGGCGGCCCGCCTCGACGCCCTTGGCCGCCGTCTGCGCCGCCGACTTGGCCGTCTCGGCGGAGCGTCCGGCGGCGGACTTGGCCGTCTCGGCAGAGCGCTCGGCGCCCGACTTGGCGGCTGACGCCGCCTCACCGGCCTTGCCCGCGGCGCCCTTGGCCGCTTGGGACGCCGGCGCGGTGGCCTTGTCCGCCGTGCCGCGGGCCTTGGACTCGGCGGTCCGCACGGTCGACGCCTTCTGATTCGTCCGCTTGTTCTCTTCAGTCATGGACACCGACTTGCCTCTGACTCCGGCGGCAAACACATTCGCCTCGCGCACCCGCCGGGGCGAGGCGTGCCTGAGCCCGTCATCGCAGGGTACGCGCATGGCAGGCACGTGCACATCACGACAGGAAGGAAGGTGCGTCATGGCCGGAATGCTGAACCGCATCAAGGAGTTCGCCCGCAGTCCGCAGGGGCGGCGGGCCGCCGAACAGGCACGCCGGGCCGCGGCCGACCCCCGCAAGCGGGCCCAGGCCCAGCGCCTGCTCGGCAAGCTCAGGGGCCGCCACTGACCGGGCCGCTCATGCCGCCCGGCACCAACTCCTGGGACACACAGGTGTGTTCACGTGCGGTTCGGGCACTTGGGCCGCACCACACACACCGGAGAGGAGCTGGTTCGATGGGCAGGGCGGGGAACGGCAGGCGGGTCTGTGCCTTAGGTATCGCCGGGGTTCTGGCGGGGACGGTGCTGGTCGGCTGCGGTGACGACTCGGGCGACGAGGCGCAGGACACGTCGGCGCAGTCGAGCGCCGGCGCCCGGGAGCAGGGCACGCAGGCGGTGCGTTCAGCCTACGACCGGACGGCCGAGGAGGACACCGCCAGGGTGAAGCTGCGGGTGCGAACCTCGGCCCAGGGCGCTTCCCGGACCGCCGACGGGCAGGGCGTCGTGGACCTGGACGACGGCGACAGCGTCATGACGCTGTCGGTGCAGGGGCAGCGGATCGAGCAACGGGTGATCGACCAGGTCCTGTACCAGAAGCTGCCCCAGGAGCAGGCACCGGGAGGCAAACCCTGGATCAAGGTCGATCTGGGGAAGGTCGCCGCACGGCAGGGCGCCGGGGACCGGTCCATGAGCGATCCGGCGCAGTCCGCGGCCTATGCCAGGGCGATCACCGACAAGGACGTGAGCGAGAAGGGGAAGGCCACGGTCAACGGGGTGCGGACCACCCACTACCGAGTCTCCGTGGACGTGGACGACCTGCCCAACGGCGACACCCTGCGCAAGCAGGTCGGTCCGACCCTGCCGATGGACGTCTGGCTGGACGACGAAGGCCGGATGCGCCGTCAGCAGATCGACATGACCGTCAAGGCCCCGGAGACGACGCAGCGCTCCTCCCCCGACGCCTCGCCCGCGCCCGAGAAGGTCACGGTGCGCACGGTCATGGACTTCACCGACTTCGGCACCGAGGTGGAGGCGGACGAACCGCCGGCCGGGCAGGTCACCGACATGACCGGCAAGGCCCTGGAGCAGGGCGGCCGGCAGAACTGACCCGGGGTCACCGCCCGCGCGTTGGCGCAGGCGCCGCACGAGGTCGTCCGCGGCCTGCGGCCAGTCGGGGCGCTCGAAGACGAAGCCCTCGCCGAGCAGGCGGCCGGGGACGACCCGTCGGCTCTTCAGCAGCTCGGTGTCCGAACGCAGGACGAAGGCGCCGAACTCCGCCCTCCAGCGCATCGCGGGCAGCCCGCCCGGGACGCCCCACGCCGTGCGCAGGCAGCGCATGAAGGCGCGCTGCGGCAGGGGCCCGGGGGCGGCGAGATGACCGGGCCGGTGATGTCGTCCCGGGCGACGAGGAACTCGATCGCCCGGGCGACGTCGCGGTCGTGGATCCAGGACACGTACTGGGCGCCGCCGCCGACCGGGCCGCCGAGACCGAGCCGGGCCGGCCGCAGCAGGACGTCGAAGACCCCTCCCCGGTCCGGGCTCGTCACCATGACGGCGCGCAGGGCGATCTGTTGTGAACGCGCTCAGAACCATGCGGACGTCGGCGCAACCGGGCCATCGGGCAAGATGGGCCCATGAGCGTAGTCAAGATCAATGTGCTGACCGTGCCCACCGAGCAGCGGGAGACGCTGGAGAAGCGCTTCGCCTCCCGGGCGCACGCCGTGGAGAACTCCGACGGGTTCGAGTGGTTCGAGCTGCTCCGCCCGGTGGAAGGCACCGACACCTACCTCGTCTACACCCGGTGGCGCGACGAGGAGTCCTTCCAGGCGTGGATGGAGGGGCCGATGAAGAGCGCACACCAGGGCGGCGGCGAGGGCGGCGAACGGCCGAAGCCGGCGGCGAGCGGCTCGACTCTGTGGTCCTTCGAGGTCGTGCAGCAGGCCGGACCGAAGGACGCCTGACCGACAGCCCGCACGCAGGAGGTCCCCCACGCGACACAGCGTGGGGGACCTCCTGCGTGCGGGCCCGGCCGGCGCTCAGGTGCGCCGGGAACGCGCGGGTACGGCGGTGCGGCCGACCGCCGCCGCCAGTTTCCGCAGCCGCCGCCAGTCGAGGCGAGGTGGTGCCTCAGGGACCCCCGGACGGTCGCGCGGCACCCGGACGCGCAGGGCGCGGCGCGCGATGCGGCAGCGGACCGGGGCGGGCATGACGAGCGCCTCGCCGTCGAGGCCGACCTCCAGCTCCGGCGCGTCGGCATCGACGACGACGCGCTGGGCGGTGAGCACCGTGAGGCCCTCCGGGCGCGGGGACAGCAGGAGTTCGGCCGCCTCCACGGCACTGTCCACCCGGACGGCGAGCACCCCGAGCCGCCCCGAGTTGAGCCGCTCGCGACGGCCGAAGCCGAAGGGGTCGTCCATGCGGTAGGCGTTGTTGCTGACCAGGATCGCCTGCGGGTCGGCGACGATGGTGCCGTCGGCGGTGGCCGTCAGACGCGGGCCGCTCTGCCGGGTGAGCAGGTCGGGCAGCAGGTCCAGGGCGGCGCCGACCTTGCCCTCGCGGTAGCCGGGGCTCTGCACGACGGACCCGTACACGCCGAACGAGGCGTTGTTGACGAAGGGCCGGTCGTCGGCGAACCCGAGGTCGACGCGGAGTTCGACGCCGTCGGTGAGGGCGTCGAGGCAGGCGGCGGGGTCGTCGCGGTCCAGGCCCAGGTCCATGGCGAAGTGGTTGCGCGTACCGGCGGCGATGACGAGGAACGGCAGTCCGTGTTCAGCGGCGACGGCGGCGACCAGGGCCTGGGTGCCGTCGCCGCCCGCGACGCCCAGGAGGTCGGCTCCGTCGGCCACGGCGGCTTTGGCCAGGGCGGTGACGTCCTGGTGCTGGTCGGGGTCGAGCAGCACGACCTGGGCGCCCAGGGACTCGGCCTTCTCCCGGAGGTTGAACTTCTCCACCTTGCCGCCGCCGGAGCGCGGGTTGAGCAGCAGGAAGGGGCGCAGGGGCGGCGGTGTGCGGTACTCCTTCACGCGTACGGCCCGCAGGCCCGTGCTGCGCAGGGCGTAGCGGCCGCTCCAGACCGCCCCGCACCACAGGAGCAGCGACAGGAAGACCACCCAGAGCAGATTGGCGGTGGCGAAGAGGGTGATGAGGCCGACGGGCGCGAGGACGGCCAGCGCGGCCGACGCGATCCGGATGACTCCGCGGCGCGACAGCACCCACCAGAGTGCCGCGGCGGTCACGGCCAGGCCCGCGAGGCCCGCCACGAGCAGGAGCAGACCCCGCAGGCCGCCGGAGACGAGCGGCAGCAAGGCCGCCAGCGCTGCCGCCGCCAGGGCGCCCCGGGCGGCCCACCTCTGCCGGCGGTGAAACCGCTCGTCCATCGCCGATCCCATCTCGTCCCTCCGCTCGAAGGCCGGCGCGGACCGACTCCGAGACCGCGTCCCGCCGCGACCATGGTGCCCGTCGGCACGTCGGCTCCGCCACCGCCGTCCCGGACGACTCCGCCGCCGTGGGGCACGCAGGACGTGAAGATCCCCGGGGCTGAGCCATCGGTAGCGTACGCGGCCCCGAAGGCGCGGTCCCGCACACCGGCCCGGATCGGCCGGCCCCCTCACCCCCCTTCCGTATTTTCGACCTTGACCTGTTCAGTCTTATTACGCAACTCTGTTTCGGCAATCACTGTCGACGAGGAGGCCGGCACACGATGGAGTGGACGGGCGCGCGGTACGCGGACCAACCGACGGTCGAGGTGACGACGTGGGTCGCCGCTCCGCCGGGGAGGGTGTGGGCACTGGTGTCGGATGTGACGCGGATGCCCGAGATGAGTGAGGAGCTGCAGTCCGCGCGGTGGGCCGGGGACGCGTCCGGGCCGGCCGTCGGGGCCCGGTTCGTCGGCCGGAGCAGGCACGAGCGGTTCGGCGAGTGGGAGACGGTCTCGACGGTGGTGGCCTGCGAGGCGGAGCGGGTGTTCGCCTGGGCGGTCGGGGATCCCGCGGAGCCCAGCGCCGTGTGGCGGTTCGAGCTGGAACCCAGGGACGGCGGCACCGAGCTGTCGCAGTGGATGCGGATGGGGCCCGGGCGATCGGGCCTGTCGTTCGCGATCGACGCCATGCCGGAGAAGGAGCAGAAGATCGTGTTCGTACGGCTGCGGGAGTTCGAGCGCGGCATGACCGCGACGCTGGAGCAGATCAAGCAGCGGGTGGAGGCGTGATGCGGGCGGCGACGACCGTCGAGGCGGCGGCCCTGGGTTCCTGGTCCCGGCAGGCCGACTTCGTGGTGGAGGCGGAGAAGCTGGGGCTCGACGTCTGCTGGGTGGCCGAGGCCTGGGGTTCCGACGCCCCCTCCGCGCTGGGCTTCTACGCGGCCCGCACGGAGCGCATGCTGCTCGGTTCCGGGGTCATGCAGGTCGGCACGCGCACGCCGGTCGCCCTGGCACAGACGGCGATCACCCTGTCGAACCTGTCCGGCGGGCGGTTCCTGCTCGGGCTGGGTCCGTCCGGCCCGCAGGTGATGGAGGGCCTGCACGGGGTGCCGTTCGCCCGTCCCCTGGCGCGGGTGCGCGAGACGGTGGAGATTCTGCGTCAGGTGGTCGCGGGCGGCAAAATCGCCTACTCCGGTTCGGAGTTCGGCATTCCGCTGCCCGGCGGGGAGGCGGTCCCGATGCGCCTGTCCATGCGTGCCGAGCACCCCGTCCCCGTCTATCTGGCGGCGCTGTCGCCCGCCATGCTGCGGCTGACGGGCCAGGTCGCGGACGGCTGGCTCGGCACCAGCTTCGTCCCCGAGGGCGCCGGCGAGGCGTACTTCGCTCCCCTGGACGAGGGGCTGGCCGCCGCCGGCCGTGACCGCGCCGGCATCGACGTCTGCCAGGGCGCCGAGGTCGCGTTCGCCCCGGACGAGGAGGCGCTGGCCGCCATGGTCGCGGACCGGAAGAAGGAACTCGCCTTCAGTCTGGGCGGCATGGGGTCCGCGTCGACCAACTTCTACAACCGGGCCTACAGCCGGCAGGGTTGGGCCGAGGTGGCGGCGGAGGTCCGCCGGCGCTGGCAGGCGGGTGACCGCGAGGGCGCGACCGGGCTCGTCACCGACGAGATGGTGCTGGCCACGACGCTCATCGGCACGGAGGAGATGGTGCGGCGGCGCCTGCGCGTCTGGTGCGACGCCGGAGTGGACACGGTCCGTCTGTACCCGGCCGGGGACACCCTCGACGACCGGCTCGACACGCTGGGCCGGGCGATCGAACTGGTCCACGAGACCCGGGCCGACGCGACCGGCGGGTGAGCTCCCCGGGCTGATCGTCGGCCGACACGTTCTACGTGGCCGACGAGGGCGAACCGTAGCTGCCGAAGACCGTGCACGGCGTTCCGCGGTTTCGACGAGCTGCTGAGCCTGAGGGCCCCGAAGCGGGGCGAGGTGCTGAGCGTCGGCGACTGAACGCCCCTCGGCCGGCAGCCCTTCCGTCGGAATTCCGGCGGCAACCGGCCGAGAGGGACGAATCGCCACACCAGGGCTTGACGGGGCGGAGCCGGGCTCGGCCTACTGGAAGCGCAGCCGGCCGTGTCGGGGGTCTGGTCCGGTGCCGGCCCCTGAGGGCGAGTCAACTCCGTACTCCCCCGCCGGAACGCAGGTCAGGGGTCTGATGGTGCGGCGACGTTGGGCAGCGGTGGTGGGTCTGACGGCCTGCCTGCTGTTGCTGCACCTCGTCGTCCCCGGACTCGCGGGTGAGGAACGCCCGGCAGCCGCGGTCACGGCAGAGGTGCACACGACGCTTCCCGACGCCGCCCCGAGCGACGGGGCCGAGGGCGCGGAAGAGCCGTGTCCGTGTGAGGACGAGCCGTCGGTCCGGTACCCGGCGGCACGCACGCCGCGGGGAGCGGGGGCGGCGAGCGTCGGCCCGGCGATGACCGGGGCGGCCGTGGCGGGCCGCAGCGGCACGGAGCCCCGTGCGGCGGGAACGGCCGTCTGTCCGGAGGCGGCGGCATCCGCCCCGAGCGCCGCACGGTTGCAGCTCCGCTGCTGAGAGACGGCAGTACGCCCAGGGCCTGCCCCCCGCGGCCTGAGTACTGCCCGGGCGCCGCGTCGCGGTGATGTGCAGGCCTTCGTGTGTCCCCATGCCGATGACACAGGAGGCACAGTTGCCTGGAAAGCGCGTTCTCGTTCTGCGGCCGGACGAACTCGGCCCGAGCGAGCAGAAGATGTGGCGGGAGATCCGCACGGAGTCCGGCGCACCGGCGAATCCCTTTCTCGACCCGGCCTTCACCGTGGCGGTGGGGCGGGTCAGACCGGGAGCCCGCGTGGCGGTGCTGCAGGACGACGGATCCCCGGTGGGGTTCTTCCCGTACGAGGTGGGGGCGTTGGGCCGGGGCCGGGCCGTCGGGCTGGGGGTGTCCGACAGTCAGGGAGCCGTGTTACGCCCGGGGATCAGACCGGACGCCCGGCGGTTGCTGCGGGTGTGCGGGCTGTCGTCCTTCGAGTTCGACAACCTGGAGGCCGGTCAGGGGGTGTTCGAGCCGCACGCGGTGGAGGAGCTCGCCTCCCCCGTCGTCGACCTCGGCGAGGGGTTCGCGGCGTACACGGACCACCTGCGGGCGCGGTCGCCGGGCTTCCTCAGGCAGACCCTGGCCAAGGAGCGCAGGCTGGCCCGGCAGGTCGGCGAGGTGCGGTTCGTGTACGACGCCCGGGACCCGGGGGCGTTGCGGGCGCTGATGGGGTGGAAGTCGGCGCAGTACCGGCGGACCGGCCGCCGGGACCGCTTCGCGCAGGAGTGGATCACGCGGCTGGTGGGGCTGCTCGGTGAGAGCGAGGAGCCGGAGTGCCGCGGCGTGCTGTCCGTGCTGTACGCCGCCGGGCGGCCGGTCGCCGCGCACCTGGGGCTGCGCTCGCGCACGGTGCTGTCCTGGTGGTTCCCGGCGTACGACCGGGCGTACGCCAAGTACTCCCCCGGGCTCGTGCTGCAGCTGCGGATGCTGCAGGCCGCGGCGGCCGAAGGCATCGGGACCGTCGACCTGGGCAGCGGCCCGGCCCGCTACAAGGAGTCGCTCAAGACTCGCGACCTGCGGGTGTACGAAGGAGCGGTGGTGCGGCCGGTGCCCGGTGGAGCCGTCCATTGGCTGGGTCGCGAGCCCGCCCGGGCCGCCCGTCGCTTCGTCCGCGGCCGGCCCCGCCTGGCGGGTGCGGCGGCCCGGACGCTGGAGGAACTGGGCCGCTTGCGCGGTGGGTGAGGCCGGGCCGCACGGCCCGGCCCCGGCTCGGCAGCAGGGGCTCCCGGCCCCGTGGAGCCGGGCGCCGGGCCAGCCGGTCAGCTCGTGGCGTTCCAGCTGTGGGCGACGTCCACGACGACGCGGTCGTCCAGCTGCTGGACCCGGAAGGGCAGCCGCGCGCGGACCCCCAGACCGATCTGGGTGTCCCCCTCGAAGCTGCCGGCGAACCTGGTGTCCCGGAAGGTGCGGTACCCGGTGAGGTTCACGCCCGGCAGGGGCTGCGCCACCCGGCCGGGATAGGTGGCTGCGCCGGTCTCCGGGTCGTAGGCGGGCGCGGACACCCGCACCTCGAGTACGGCACCGCCCGCGACGGGGATGTAGCGGCCGGAGCCGTCCTGGTAGAGCCGGTCGACGTACCGGACGCTGTAGCCGACGCCGCTGCCCGCGCCGGGCACGTCGATCACCATCCGGTCGAAGCAGGTGTGACGACCGGTCCTGACATCGGTCATGGGTGCGACGGTGGCGCCGGCGCCGGTCTTGGCGAGGCTTCCCCAGCCGGTCGGACACGCCGCCGTCCGTGCGGTGGACAGCTGTCCGACGGCCGGTGCGGCACCGGCCGGGACCGCCGCCCCACCCATCGTGGCTCCCACGAGCGCGAGAGTTGCGCATGCTCTGCTGATTCGTACCATTGCCGCCCCCGAGGCTTGCATGTGGCTGATGCAGGATGAGACGGCCGGGACGGCCGAAAGGTTGCACTTACCGTGCCGTAGCGCCGACCATGGCACATCCTGGTGGGAAGCGATGGGGTCCGGTGCGTCCGTACCGGGAGGACGCGACATGGATGAGACAGCCGCCGTACCCGGCAGGCCGCGGTCCGCCGCCGGCCGGAGCCGGGACGGGGCTGAGGGCCGGGTACCGGGCGAGGACACCGGCCGGATCGAGGACGCCCTGACGGTCCCGCTCGTGGAGGCCGTGCGGGATCTGGACGGTTACGGCGGCCTGGTCTACCTGCGCTCCGGCGACCGGCGCTCGCTGGTGCTCGCGATGGTCAGCGGGGTGCCCCGCTCGCTGCTCAGGAGCTGGTGGCGGGTGCCCGTGGGCGGTGCCCTGCCCATGGCGGAGGCCTACCGCCGCGACGAGACGCTGTGGCTTGCGGACGAGCGCGCCATGATGGTGCGCTTCCCGCACTTCACCGCCGGGCTCCCCTACTCCTTCGGCTCCGCCTACCAGCCCGTCCGGACCGGCGGCGAGGCGGTCGGGGTCCTGGTCGTGCTGCGCTCGGCGGCCCGGACACCGATGGACGAGGAAGCGGTCGCCCTCGCGCTGCGCCCCGCCGAGCGGGCCATGGAGGAACGACTCGACCGCCTCGTCGCGGGCCGGCCGGACCCGGACTCCGCCGCGCACCCCGTCGAGTACGACGACGAGCCGGTCAGTGTGCGGCTGCCCACCTCGGCCGCCCACCCGGTCCGGGTCGGGCTCATCGACTGGGACCTGGACAGCGACCGCTGCACCGCGGACGACGACGCCCTCGCACTCCTCGGTCTCGACCGGGCGGCCTACGGCGGCACCATCGCGGACGTCGAGGCCCGTGTCAGCCCCGACGACCTGCACGAACTGCGTGAGAGCCGGCACGACGCGCTGAGGTCCGGCCGCGTCAGGTCCCGGCACTTCCGGGTGCGCGACGAGTCCCGGGGCGAGGAGCAGACCGGCTACCGGCCGGTAGAACTGTGGGGCCACCTCGTGCAGGGCGGGGCCGGCTCCTCGCGGATCCTGGTGGGCGCCCTCGTCGACGCGGGCGGCGGCCTCACCGCGGCGGAGGCGGCCGAGCGCCTGCCCGACGGGATCTTCTCGCTGGACCAGGACGGGCGGCTCACCTACGCCAACCGCCGCTGCGAGGAACTGCTCGGCTGCGGCCGGGAGGATCTCTTCGGTCACTACCCGTGGGAGGTCGTCACCTGGCTGCGCGATCCTGCCTACGAGGACCGCTACCGGGCGGCGATGCTGTCGCAGGAGCAGGTGTCGTTCCTGGTCCGGCGGCCCGACGGGAACTGGCTGGGTTTCGTGCTCTACCCGGACGTGCACGGGCTGACCGGCCGGGTCTCCCCGACCGGGCCGCCCACCGGCACCGGGCAGGGAACGGAAGCCGGCTCCGACACCGCCGGGGATCTCGGCGTCCCCGTGCCACCGCCCGCACCGGTGGCGGCCGCGCGGGCCGGGGCGCTCTACCACGTCGTGCAGATGGCGAGCGTGCTCACCGAGGCGGTCACCGTGCTGGACGTCTGCCGGGCCGTGTCGGAGCAGTTGCTGCCCCCGTTCGGCGCCCGGGAACTGGCCCTCTACACCGTCCGGGACGGCCGGATGTACCTGCTGTGGGAGTCGGGCTACCCGGAGGGCTTCCTCACCCCGTTCGAGGGCGTCACCCTCGATACGCACCTGCCCGGCGTCCACGCGCTGACCACGCGGCTCCCCCTGTTCTTCGAGTCGCCGGAGGAGCTGTCGCTCGCTTATCCGGGCATCACCCTGGACCGCATGCAGGCCTGGTCGTTCCTGCCGCTGATCGCCTCCGGCCGTTCCGTCGGTTCCTGCATCCTCGGCTGGGACGCCCCGCACCGGTTCACCCCCGACGAGCGGTCCGCCCTCACCGCGCTGAGCGGCCTGGCCGCCCAGGCGATGGAACGGGCGCGGCTGTACGACGCGGAGTCCGCCGTCGCCCGCGGTCTCCAGGAGGGGCTCCTGCCGCACCGGTTGCCCCGCGTCGAGGGCCTGCGCACCACCGGCCGCTATCTGCCCGGCACGCAGGGCATGGCGATCGGCGGCGACTGGTACGACGTGATCACCACCGGACGGGGCGTGGCTCTGGTCATCGGGGACGTCGAAGGCCACAGTGTCGGCGCCGCCGCGGTGATGGGGCAGCTGCGCAGCGCGGTGCACGCCTTCGCGGCGAGCGAGCGTCCGCCGCAGGAGGTCATCACGCACACCAACCGGCTGCTGAGCGAGCTGGAGTCGGACGTCTTCGCCACCTGCTGCTACATCGAGCTCGACCCGGCCACCGGACGGGCCCTCGCCGTGCGGGCCGGCCATCCCCCGCCGCTGCTGCGCCACCCCGACGGGCGAGCCGAGACGCTGGATCTCGCGGGCGGCGTGATGCTGGGCGTGCAGCCCGACTCGGAATACCCCGTCACGGCGCTCACCCTGGCCCCCGGCAGCGTGCTCGCCCTGTACACCGACGGGCTGGTCGAGCGGCCCGGCAGCGACATCGAGTCGGGCATCGACGCGGTCCGGCGCCGTCTGTCGCAGACCCCGGCGGACTCGGTGGAGCACCTCGCCGACCGGCTGGTGGGCACGGCCCGGCAGGCCCGGGAACGGCCGGACGACGTGGCTCTGCTGCTCACGGCGTACCGGTGATCGCGTTTTCGACGCCCGGGCGGGGGCGCCGGGACGGGTGGACGGCCGTGCGAAGCGGCCCGGAGTACGGTGGTTTCGACCGGCGAGCAGGGCGGTGGTTGCGGTGGAGTGGCAGCGGTACGCCGAGCAGATGGCGTGGCTCGCCCGAGACCTGGCCGGGCAGGATTCGGTCCAGGCGACGCTGGACGCGATCTCGTCCTCGGCGGTGCGGCTGATCGACGGCTGTGACGCCGCCGGCATCCTGGCCGTCTCGAAGGGCCGGTCGGTGACTCTGGCGCTGTGCGGTGACATGGTCGCGGAGTCGGACCGGTTGCAGGGCGAGTTCGGCGAGGGGCCGTGCTTCGACGCCGCACGTCGCGTGGACGGGCAGCGGCTGTTCCGGATCGCCGACATGAGCCGGCCGCAACCGGCCTGGCCCCGGTACAGCCGGGCGGCCCGTGACCTCGGGATCGGCAGCATGACCGGTGTCCTGCTGTACACCCACGAGGAGGACTTCGGTGCCCTGAACCTCTATTCGCGCCGTCCCGGGGCGTTCGGCGAGGACATCGAGGCCGCGGGCTGGCTGCTCGCCTCGCACGCCGCGGTGGCGCTGGCCACGGCCCGCACCGTGGACCAGCTGGAGCACGCGCTGGAGACCCGGCACGCCATCGGCGAGGCCATGGGGATCCTGATGGAACGCCATGAGCTGAGCGAGGACGAGGCCTTCGGTGTGCTGCGGCGCCTCTCCCAGGACCACAACCTCAAGCTGCGAGACGTGGCCCGGCGGGTCAGGGCCGGCACCCCGGACGGGGGGTGACCTCTCACGCCGGGCGGCCGCCCGGAGAGGAGGCGCGCAGGAGGAGCACCGCGATGTCGTCGGCGTGCTGGCCGGTGGGTGTGGTGTGGCGGACGAGCCGGTCGATGAGCCGTTCCAGGTCGTGGCCGTCGGTGGTGTCCAGGTGCGCGGCGAGGTCGGAGGTGGTCCGGGTGGCGTCGGTGCCGGGGAGTTCGACCAGGCCGTCGGTGTAGAGGGCGAGGGTCGTGCCGGGGAGCAGGGGCACGGTGGTGACCGGGTAGTCGGTGCCGGTGTCGATGCCCAGCAGCGGGCCGGGCTCGACGTCGAGGACGCGGGCGGGGTGCCGGGCGTGGCGCAACAGCGGCGGCACGTGTCCGGCGCTGACGAAGGACGCCTGCTGACGGCCCAGGTCGAGCTGGACGTAGAGGCAGGAGACGAGCAGTTCGGAGTCGAGGTCGGCCAGCAGCCGGTTGGTGCGGGCGAGGACCTCGCCGGGTGCGGCCCCGGCGGTGGCGTGGGCGTGGATGGCGGTGCGGACCTGGCCCATGAGGGCGGCGGCGGCGATGCTGTGGCCTTCGACGTCGCCGATCACGGCGGCCGCGCTCGTCTCGCCCAGGCGCAGGACGTCGAAGAAGTCTCCGCCCACCTCGGTGCCGTGCCCGGCGGGCAGGTAGCGGGCGGCGATGTCGAGGCCGGGCACGCGTGGCAGGGCCCGGGGCAGCAGGGTGCGCTGCAGTTCGTGCACGAGCCGGTGCTTGGTGTCGTAGAGCCGGGCGCGGTCGAGGGCCTGGGCGATCAGGCCGGACAGCGAGGTGAGGACGGCGCGTTCGTCGGCGGTGAAGGTGTGCGGCCGGGTGTAGGACAGGATGCAGCAGCCGACCGGCCGGCCGGAGATGATCAGGGGCAGGAACGCCCAGGCCTGCTTGCCGCTGATCTGGGGTGCGCTCGGGTAGCTGGCGGCCAGTTCGGCGGGATCGGCGAAGAAGGCGGGGGTGCCGCTGGCGAGGACCTGGCCGGCGGGGGTGAGGTCGGTGTCCAGCCACAGGGCGTCCAGCCGCTCCATGACGTCGGCCGGATAGCCGTGGTGGCCGGTGATCTTCAGCCGTCCCGCGTCGACGCCGGACAGCACGAGGCCCTGGGCCCCGAACGCGGGCAGGATCTGGTGGGCGATCAGCGCGACGAGGTCCCGCACGGTCACCGACTCGGTGAGCGCGGCGGCCAGGTGCACGAGCTGGTAGAGGCGTCCGGTCGGCGCCGCGACGGGTGGCCGCGCGGCGGGGGGCGGCGAGGGCTCGGCCCCCTCCGTGCTCGGCAGGACGCGGACGCTGATGCCGCTGGTGTCGGGGTAGAGCTGGAAGGTCAGCGGCTGGTCCGGCGGCCGGAGCGCGGTGAAGGAGACCGGGGTACGGCTGATGATCGCCGTGCGGTAGTGGTCCTCGTAGACGGGGTCGTCGAGCCAGGGCAGGGAGTGCCAGGGACGGGTGCCGAGGAGACGGTCGGCACCGCGTCCGAGGAGGCGGGCCGCGGTGTCGGTCGCGAATGTGATGCGGCCCTCCATGTCGAGGGCGAGGGCGCCCTCGGGAAGGCGTTCGAGGTAGTCGGCGGCGGCCAGTCCGGTCTGCGCGGGATGGCGTGCGGCGTCGACGGGGACGACGCGCGGCTGGTCGGGGAGGGACGGCGGCCGGGGGGCGTCGTCCAGGAGGCGGGCCATACGGCGGGCGCTGGCGTCGATGTGACCGCGTTCGCGGGGGGTGACCCGGCGCGGCCGGCCGGCGGGCCACATCAGCACCAGGCCGCCCCAGGAGCGCCGTACGCCGGTCAGCGGGGCGGCGACCAGGGCGAACGGGTAGGGCAGGACGGCGGCGGCCCGGGGGTAGCGGCGGGCCATGTCGTCCTGTCCGGCGACGCTGACCAGGGTGTCGTCGTGGATGGCGTCGGCGACGGGGACCGGTGCGTTCAGGGGGAGTCGCTGCCAGGGGGCGGTGAAGGCCAGCGGCAGACCGCACAGGGCCACCAGGCGCAGCACCGGCTCCGCCTCCTCGATGAGGTATATGCCGCCCATCGAGGCGCCGGTACCGCGCACGGTGTCGGCCAGGGCCGCGCCCAGGTCGTCGTCCAGCGATCCGGCGCCGTCGGGGTGCTCCTCGGTCCGGGGCATGGTGTCCTCCCGCTCCTACCCGGACGCTACGCCTGCTGGAGCGTGCAGGCACGTCGTCCGGACGGGTGCCCGTTCTGCCGCCGGGTGTGCACACCCGATGCGGTGTCACGAGGCCGTCGGCCGGGGAGGAAGGGCCCGCTTCGCACAGCGGCCGTCCGGGCGGATGCCCGCCGGCAGAATCGGAGGCCCTGGACGGCATCGGGAGGCGGCTTGCAGACGCTGAGATCGCGGGACCCCTGGCCGTAGCCGTCACGGAGGCGATCCGGGGCGGGGACCTGCGCGGGCTGCCGTAGCTGCTCGTCGAGCATCCCGGTCTCGCCGGGGCAGGCATCACCGAGCAGGAGGAGGACGGCAGGGGCACCCGCAGCCTGCTGCACATCGCGACCGACTGGCCGGGGCACTTCCCGCGCGGTTCCGAGGCGGTCGCGGTCCTGGTCGCCGCCGGGGCCGATCCGCGTGCCCGTTTCGACGGGGCGCACACGGAGACGCCGCTGCACTGGGCGGCCAGCAGCAACGACGTGCCGGTGCTCGACGCGCTCGTCGCGGCGGGCGCCGACATCGAGGCGCCCGGCGCGGTGATCGGCGGTGGCACCCCGCTCGCCGACGCCCGGGGGTTCGGCCAGTGGCGTGCCGCGCACCGGCTGGTCGAACTCGGCGCCCGTGTCACCGTCCAGGACGCGGCGACGCTCGGCCTGCTCGACCGGGTCCGGGCGTACGCCGAGGCGGACGAGCCGCCGTCACCGGACGAGATCACCGGCGCGTTCCGGGGTGCCTGCCACGGCGGGCACCTCCGGACCGCGCAGTACCTCCACCGGCGGGGCGCCGATGTGAACCGGTGCGGCCACGACGGCATGACCCCGCTCGACATCGCCCGCGCCCAGGACGCCGACGACGTCGTGCGGTGGCTGCGCGGCCTGGACGCGCGGAGCGCCTCGTAGCGGCGCGCCCGCGCGGGGTGGCTCACAGGCAGTAGCGCACGAGCCATTCGTCCTGGTTGTAGGCGGTGCGCGCCGGGTCGGGCACACTGGCCGCCCGCTCCTCGACCATGTCCTCCACGCGCACCGGCTCCGGCAGTGTCCCGAAACGGGCGCGGCGGGCGGCGCCCTCCGCCTCGCTCCCCTGCTGTGACGTCGCCTCGTCCACGGCGATTCCCCTCTCCGGCTGGTCGGTCCGACCGTTCGGCCCTTGGTGGGCAAAGGGTTGACGTGCGAGCGGGGCGCTTGGTTCCCGCGGTGGCGACCGGTGTCGGCGGCGCATCGGCTTGTTCGACTCTACGAACTTCCAATCCGCTTGTTTCCCTTGCCGCTTCACAGTGATAGGAAACCTTCCTATCAGTTCTGCACGGCCCGCTCTTCCAACCCCCCACTCTGCTTGGAGGCACCGTGAGACACCCCTCGGCCCAGGCTTCGCGCCGCACCGTCCTGGCGCTGTTCGGCGCGGCCCTCGCCGCCACCCCGTTCCTGAAGCCGCCGCACGCCACGGCGTCCGGGCGTGCGCTCGGACTCGACGACCCGGCGAAGAAGGAGATCGCCATGCAGCTCGTGTCGAGCGCGGAGAACTCCTCACTCGACTGGAAGGCGCAGTACCAGTACATCGAGGACATCGGTGACGGCCGCGGCTACACCGCCGGCATCATCGGCTTCTGCTCCGGCACCGGCGACATGCTGGATCTCGTCGAGCTCTACACCGCCCGCAAACCCGGCAACGTCCTAGCGAAGTACCTCCCGGCCCTGCGCGACGTCGACGGCTCCGACTCGCACGACGGGCTCGACCCCGGCTTCCCCGGGGACTGGCGCCGAGCGGCGCGCGACTCCGCCTTCAAGCGCGCCCAGGACGACGAGCGCGACCGGGTGTACTTCGACCCGGCGGTCGCGCAGGGGAAGGCGGACGGGCTGCGGGTGCTGGGCCAGTTCGCCTACTACGACGCCATCGTCATGCACGGCGACGGCACCGACCCCACGAGCTTCCGCAACATCCGCAAGCGGGCCCTGCGGACGGCGAAGCCGCCGGCGCAGGGCGGTGACGAGGTGACGTACCTCCACGCGTTCCTGGACGCGCGGGTGTGGGCCATGAAGCAGGAGGAGGCGCACAGCGACACGAGCCGCGTCGACACGGCCCAGCGTGTCTTCCTGAACCGGCGCAACCTCGATCTGAACCCGCCGCTGGACTGGAAGGTCTACGGAGACAGCTACCACATCGGCTGACGCCGCGGCCCGGGCGGGAATTGGTCCACCAAGCAGGCACGGAAGTGGACTCCTTCCCGGGCCGCCCGGCTCCCTAGCGTCGTCCCCATGAACGCCACGACCACGCGCGGAGCCCTGCTCGCCGCGCTCGCCTGCGTCCTCGTCGGAGGGTCCTTCACGGCCAACAGCGTGCTGGGCGACTACCCGTACGCGGGCGGCCAGTTCCTGCGCTACGGGCTGGCCTGTCTGCTGCTGTTCCCCGTGGCCGGGAAGGACGCCGCCGACCGCCTTCGGGCCCTGACGCTGCGTCAATGGGTCCGTCTGGCCCTGCTCGCGGCGGTCGGCATGGTCGGCTTCAACCTGGCCGTCATCGCCGCCGAACGCACCGCGGAACCGGCGGTGCCCGGCGTGTTCGTGGGCTGTGCGCCGGTGGCCGTCGCCGTGCTCGTGCCGCTTCTGGACGGGCGGCGGCCCCAGCCGGCGGTGCTGTACGGGGCGTCGCTCGTGGCCGTCGGCGCCTTCACGGTCCAGGGCTGGGGGCGCACGGACGGCGCGGGGATCGCCTTTTCCGTGTGCGCCCTCGCCGGGGAGGTCGGGTTCGCCGTACTCGCCGTCCCCGTACTGCGGCCGCTCGGGCCCCGGTTGCTGTCCGCCACGGTGTGCGCGGTCGCCGCCGCGGAGTCCGCGGCGGTCGGACTCCTGGCCGACGGCGCCGGCTGGCTGCGGCGGCCGGACGGCGCCGAAACGGCCGCGCTGCTGTGGCAGGCGGTGGTGGTCACCGTCGTCGGCTTCGTGTGCTGGTACATCGGCATGCAGCGGATCGGCGCGGAACGCGCCACCCTGTTCTCCGGTCTGATCCCGGTGGCGGCGGCCTGCACCGCACCGCTCGTCGGCACCGGCTCCTACGGGCCCGCGCAGGCGGCGGGCAGCGCGCTGGTGGGGCTCGGGGTGGCGTTCGGGTCCGGAGCGCTGAGGCGTGCGGGGCGCGGGCGCCGGGTGCCGGGACGGGCCTTTCGGGGGAACGGCCGCCCGGAGTCACCGGGAGTCCGCGTGCCTGAAAGGCCGGAGTGATCCCGGGCCCATCTAATGGACGGCACTGACCTCCCGGCCGACACAGGAGACGACGTCCATGCCGTACAGCCGCACCGATGAAGGGGACACGAAGGCCACGCGCGGGGGTGTACTGCGGCGGCTGGGCGAGTGGTGCGCACGCCACTTCGTCATCGTCATCATCGCCTGGCTGGTGGCGCTGGTGGCCCTGCAGGTCGTCAGCCGTGAATTCGGCGGGGAGTACTCCGACAACTTCAGCCTGCCCCAGGCGCAGGCCCAGAAGGGCCTGGACGTGCTGAAGGCGCACGATCCCCAGGCCGGCGGTTACAGCAGCCAGATCGTGATGCGCGACGACCAGCAGCCCCTGACCGCGCTGAGCTCCCAGATGTCGACCACGGTCGCCGACCTGGAGAAGCTCCCGCACGTGCTGTCCGCCCAGAACCCGCTGACCGCCCCGGGCACACCGAGCGGTCAGCAGAACGTGGGGCCGCTGTCGGACGACAAGAAGACGGCCTACATCACCGTCCGTTTCAACGTGCAGCCCTCGACACTCGGCGACGACTACCTCAACGGCGTCGACACCGCCGTGCAGCCCTTGCGGTCGGCCGGGGCGGAGGTCGAGTACGGCGGACCGCTCGGTGAACTAGCCCGGCCGTCCGCCGACGACCGGGTCAGCGAGCTGATCGGTTTCGGCGTGGCGGTCATCGTGCTGCTGGTCGGGTTCGGCAGCGTGATCGCCGCCGTCATCCCGCTGGTGAGCGCGCTGATCAGCGTCGTGGGCGGGCTCGCCATCCTCGGGCTGCTGGCGGCGGCCTTCACCTTCGCCACGGTCTCACCGACCCTGGCCACGATGATCGGCCTCGGCGTCGGCATCGACTACGCCCTGTTCATGCTCACCCGGCACCGGCAGAACCTCATCGACGGCATGGACCCGGTGCGGGCCGCGGGCCAGGCCGCGAGCACCAGCGGCCACGCCGTTCTCGTCTCCGGCTGCACGGTGATCATCGCGCTGGCGGGCCTGTCCGCGTCCGGGGTCTCCTTCATCTCGCTGCTCGGTGTCGCCGCCGCCGTCACCGTCGTCTCGGCCGTCGTCGGCGCGCTCACCCTGGTGCCGGCCCTGCTCGGCCTCATCGGCCGGCACATCGACCGCTTCCACGTGCGCCGCCCCATCGCCGAGACAGAAGCCGGGGCGGGTGACACGCCGCAGGGCACCTGGCACCGGTACGCGCAGCGGGTGGAGCGCAGACCGCTGACGTTCCTGTCGGCCGGCGTCGCCGTGGTCGTGGTCCTGGCGATCCCGTTGTTCTCCATCCAGCTCGGCCACATCGGTGACGGCGCCGACCCGACCTCCTTCACCGACCGACGGGCGTACGACCTGATGTCCGACGCGTTCGGGCCCGGCTCGAACGGCCCGCTCACGGTCGTCATCGACCAGACGAACGTGCCGCAGTCGCAGCGCTCCGCCCTGGCCTCGAAGGCCCAGCAGTCACTCGACAAGGTCCAGGGCGCCGCCGTCGTCACTCCGCTGTCGCCCACGCAGGACGGCGACCTCCTGATCGGCACGGTCTACTCGACCAAGTCCCCGCAGAACTCCGCGACCACCGACCTGACCAACCGGCTCGTCGACGACACGCTGCCGGACGTCGTCGAAGGCACGGACGCCAAGGGGTACGTCACCGGGACGACGGCGACCCAGGTCGACTTCCGGAACATCGTCGCCTCCCAGCTGCCGGTGATCATCGCCGTCGTGGTGGGTCTGGCGTTCCTGATCATCCTGGCCGTGTTCCGCGGGCTGCTCGTCGCCGTCAAGGCGGCGGTCCTGAACGTGCTGTCGATCGCCGCGTCGTACGGGGTGGTCGTCGCGGTCTTCCAGTGGGGCTGGGGCGGTCCCGCGCTCGGGGTCCACGGCAAGGTGCCCATCGAGAGCTATGTGCCGATGATGATGTTCGCCATCGTCTTCGGCCTCAGCATGGACTACGAGATCTTCCTGCTGTCCCGCGTCCACGAGGCGTGGCTGCGCACCGGTGACGCGAAGGGAGCGGTGGCGCACGCCCTGGAGATCACGGCCCGGGTCATCACCTGCGCCGCGCTGATCATGGTGAGCGTGTTCGCGGCGTTCCTCCTCAGCGACAACATCGTGGTCAAGATGCTCGGCCTCGGCCTGGCGGTCAGCGTGCTCATCGACGCGACCGTCGTGCGGCTGCTCATGGTGCCGGCCGTGATGACATTGCTCGGGCGGCACGCCTGGTGGATGCCGCGGTGGCTGGACCGGGTGGTACCGCACATCGACGCCGAGGGCGCACAGACCGGCTCGCGTTCGGCTTCCCACTGAGACGCGTTTCCCACCGCTGCCCCAACTCGCGCACCACAGCGGCTGCTTGTGCCGGTTTCGCTCCCCATCTCGAACACCCGTGCCCGAAATTTCCCTTTTAGTCGTTTTGGCCTAGCCGGTGTGGTTAATCGAGGAGGGTGCGCGCGGAACGGCAGCCGGAGCACGGAGGGCCGGTCGTGCGCCCCCGCACCCGGTCGGACGCGTCGAAGTGCGGTGGTGGACGGATGTGCCGTCGCCGCCAACGCGGCGCGCAGGTCCTGCGTCGTAGGCAGCACGCCGCAGGACCTAACCGCACTTTCGCCCGACACAGCCGGAACATATCGAGCGGATTTCCCCTATCAAACTGCAGGAGATACCGGAAATGATCACCCGAGAGCAGATCGCCATCGTGCTGGACCACCCGGTCCATGACACCAGGGGCGACAAGATAGGCGAGGCCAGGCACGTCTTCTTCGACGACATCACGGGCGAGCCCGAGTGGGTCAGCGTACGGACGGGCCTGTTCGGCACCAGCGAGTCCTTCGTACCCATCCACGATGCGGCGCTCGTCGAGGACCATCTCGAAGTGCCGTACGCCAAGGACCAGGTCAAGGACGCGCCCAATGTCGACGTGGACGCCGGCGGCCACTTGTCCGAACAGGAGGAGCAGCGTCTGTACCAGTACTACGGCATCGACTGGGACGTCGACCCGCGCTCCGGTGTCGGCCAGGCGCCCGGCACCGTCGGAACCACTGGCACCGCCGGAGTCGCCGACGACGCGATGACGCGCTCCGAGGAGGAAATGCACGTCGGTGTCGAACGCCGTGAGGCCGGCCGGGCGCGGCTGCGCAAGTACGTCGTCACCGAAGAGCAGCAGTACACCGTGCCCGTACGCCACGAAGAGGTCCGCGTCGAGCGCGAGCCGATCACCGAGGCCAATCTGGACGCGGCCATGACGGGCCCGGACATCACCGAGGCGGAACACGACGTGACGCTGTACGAGGAGCAGCCCGTGGTGGAGACCAGGGCCGTGCCCAAGGAGCGGGTCCGCCTGACCACCGAGGAAGTCACGGAGGAGGAGACCGTCACCGGCGAGGTGCGCAAGGAGCGCATCGAAGCCGAGGAAACCGACGAGTCCGGCGACCAGCCGCGCCGCTGATCCCCACCGGGCGCCCGGGGTGGGAGGACCGAGAACCTCCCTTCCCGGGCGTCTCCGGGGTTCGAGCCGGGTGGGGTCGGACCCTCCAAGCCCTGTTGCGGTGAGGATGGTTCGCAAGCGCCGTTGCCGCCTCCCACGGCGTCATAGGCCGCTCCTCCGCGTGCCGTTACCGCTGAGGTGCATGAGGTCACGCCGG
This sequence comes from [Streptosporangium] indianense, assembly GCF_021474405.1. Taxonomy (GTDB): domain Bacteria; phylum Actinomycetota; class Actinomycetes; order Streptomycetales; family Streptomycetaceae; genus Streptomyces; species Streptomyces indiaensis. Next base: position 8,823 of record NZ_JAKEIO010000055.1, on the reverse strand, counting down.
GGGTGGATCCTTCGGCGGCCGTCGACGGGTGCCGGAGCACGGGGACGGAGCAGGGCCCCGGTCCGAGACGCGCGACGGCGGCGGGATCCGGTCGGGATCCCGCCGCCGTCCACGGCTCACGTCCGGACGCGGCTCCTAGGCCCGCCGCACCCGGCGCAGGACCACGAAGCCCGCGATGACCAGGACGGCGCCCGCCGCGGCCGGCCAGAGCTGGGCTCCGGTGTCGGCCAGACCGCCCTGGCCGACCGCCTGCGGTTCGGTCCGGGACGGGGCCGACGGGGTCGGTGCGGCGCTGGTCGCCGTGCCGACGGCCTGGGACTCGCCGATGCTGTCCGAGTCGTCGCCCTCGTCGTCCTTCGCACCGCCGCCCTGTCCGGCGGCGTTGCCGTCCGCCTGGTCGGTGGCCTTCACCTCGGGCCGGGGGGCGCCGGAAGCGGTGGACGCGTCCCCGGGCTCGGGCTTGTCCGCCGGGGGCTTCGTGGCTTCGCCCTTGCCGTCGCCGCCGTCGTCACCGCCGTCACCCGTGTCGCCGGGCTTGCCGCCGCCGTCGCCGTTCTGCGGCGCGTCGGGCGTCTTCGTCGGCTGCTCCTGCGGGGCCTCCGGCGACTTGGTCGGCTCCTCCTGAGGGGCCTCCGGCGTCTTCGTCGGCTCCTCCTCGGGGGCCTCCGGCGACTTGGTGGGCTCCTCCTCGGGCTCCTCGCCCGGCGCCGGGTTCTGACCGCCGTCCGCTCCGGCGCCGCACTTACGGCCGCCGTTGATGCAGTCGACCATCTCCCCCATCAGATCCTCGTCGAAGATGTTGATGAAGTCGCCGTGGTCCGTGACCGGCTTGTGCAGCTGCTCCGGGAAGGAGTCGACCGCGAACAGCGGTGTCGTACGGCCGCCGTCCTGGAGGCTCGGCGCGTCGATGTCGTAGACGATGCGCTGCACGAGCTGCGGGATGGGGCGGAAGCCGGACGGGCAGTTCCCGGCGGCGTCCGCGAACGCCACGTGGGTGCGGTGGTTGGCGCTGTCGATGTTGCGGCCGTCCCAGCAGCTCTGGAACTTGAAGGTCCGTACGACGTCGCTGCCCTGCGGGCACAGCGGGTACTTGTCCTTCAACTGCCGGTCCTCGAAGCCGGTGCAGCTCCACGAGGCGTTGGCGTTGGCGGGGCCGTTGACGAACGACTTGGCGTCACCGGTGATGATGCGCAGCAGCCGCGGCATGGCCGTGACCTTCTCGCGCGGGTTGCCGACGAACGTCAGCGTGACCTGCTTCGGCGTGACGATCTCGCCGGCGTTGCCCTCGATGCCGCCGCCCGGCTTCTGGGCGTCCTGCTCCTGGGCACCGTTCTGCAGGCGCACCACGGGCCAGTAGTAGGACGACTTGTCGCCCTGGTCGTCGCAGCTGGTCTCGGCCTTCGCGAGGTCCTGGTCGCTGGCGAAGGCGTTGTTGGACTGGTTGCCGACGTAGTCGTGGAAGTGGTGGGCGCCGTTGGTGACACCCGGGGCGGCGATGATGTTGTCGGAGTTGAACAGCCCGTTCTCGTTCACCCCGCAACTGGTGGCGAAGGAGCCGCGGGAGGCGTTGCCCTCCGGCCGGGGGGTGTTCACATTGGGCTGGACGCTCTTGATGTCGGCGAAGTCGGCGGCGACGGGGCCGTTGCCCGCCTGCCCGCCGTTGGCGCCCTGGCCGTTCTGCTGCCCCTGACCTGCCTCACCCTGCTGCTGGCCGGGCTGCTGGGTGGCCCCGGCGTCCTGGCCTTCACCCTGCGCGGGGGCCTGGTTGCCGTCCTGGACGGTGCAGGCGGCGAGGGCCTCCAGGCCTTCGGGGCGGTCACCGACGCGGTCGACGGCGATCGCGATGCGCTCGAGGGTCGCGGCCCGCTTCTCCTTCAGCGGGTTGACGACCGCGCTGTCGGCGAAGCCGGGATCCTGCTGCATCTGCTGCGTCGATTCGCTCAGCCGCTGGTAGGCCTGGGCGATCTGCTCGTCCAGCAGGGCGAGTTCCTTGTCGACCTCCTCCCGGGCCTGCTCGGGGACCGAGGTCAGCTTGCTGCCGACGTCGGGGCAGTCGATCGTGGCGCCCGTGGTCCGGACCCCCGCGCCGGACCGTGTCTGGGCGGAGTCGGCGCCCGAACCGCCGCCCGTGGCCGAGGCGTAGACGTTCGCGGCCATCAGCCCGCCTCCGCCGAGGATCAGTGCGAATGCGGCGAAGGTCGCGCGTCGTGGGCCTGTAGGGCGTCTTCGCGTGTTGCGTCCCAAGGGTGCTCTCCTGCGCTTGTGGCGTGCGGGCATGAAAATCCCCTCGCCCCATACGTACGGGAGCGCCAGCGTGTTCACTCCCTCCGAAAATTTTCGGAGAACTCTCATGAAGACCAAGCCCGTCCGGGCCCCGCCGGACCCGCTGTCCGGCGGGGACACGCAGGTCAGCGGAAGTTCACGTCACTGCACAGGAAGTAGGTCTGGTCCATGTGCGAGGCCTCCCAGATCGTGCACACGACGTGCCGGCCGCTCTGCCCCGAAGTGCTCACGGGGATCTCGTGGTTCTGGCACCCCCCAGCGCTGCCGGCAGCCGTAGTTGCGCCAGGCCGGGTCGACGACCGAGCCGTGTGCGACGGCGGTGCCGCTCCACGGGCCGAGGCTGAGCAGCGCGGCGACCAGGACGCTCAGGGGGAGAGCGAGAGTGGGAGCGCTCCCGCTCTGCACCAGAGTGCGCCCGCCGGTCACGGCTCGCAAGGTGTGTCATGCGCCATCGTGCCCGTGGGAGCGCTTTCTCAACATGTTGGGCGGGTCGGTCTTGCATGTGGGCGGCTTAAGGGTTCGGCCTGGGGTTACCCGTCTCACATGGTGAAGCTGCATATTCCGGGACGAAAAGAGCACGCCGAGTCGGAGACCCCGCCTCCGGAGAGCCCGCCCTCGGGGTCCGAGGCGGAACGCCGGGGGGCCGTGGAGGCGGACCGCCGGGAAACGGTGGAGGCGGAGCGTCGCCAGACTGTGGACACGGAACGCCGGGAGGCCGCCGATCGGGACAACCGGGACGGTTCCGTCGAGGAGCGCCGGGAAGACGCCGTCGCCGCTTTCGACGAGCCGGGGCCCGATCCCTCGGTGGAACGCGCCGCGCCGGACTCGCCGACCGAGCTGCCCCGGAAGTCGTGGGGCGCGGTCCTCAAGGGCAGTGTGCGGGAGTTCAAGGACGACGAACTCACCGACCGCGCCGCCGCGCTGACGTACTACGGCGTGCTGGCGCTGTTCCCCGCGCTGCTGGTGCTGGTGTCGATGCTGGGGCTCACCGGCCGGTCGACCACCGACAAGGTGACCGAGAACGTCCGTGAGCTCGTGCCCGGCTCGGCGGGGGACATCATCACCCGGGCCGTGGACCAGTTGCAGGGCAACGCCGGTATCGGTTCGCTGATGGCGATCGTCGGTCTGGTGCTGGCGGTGTGGTCGGCGTCCGGCTACGTGGGGGCGTTCATCCGCTCCGCCAACGCCGTGTACGACATGCCCGAGGGCCGGCCGGTGTGGAAGCTGCTGCCGATGCGGGTGGGCGTGACGGTCGTCCTCCTGGTGATGGCCGTCATCAGCTCGCTGATCGTGGTGTTCTCGGGCGGGCTGGCGCAGCAGGCCGGGGACGCCCTGGGCATCGGCGACACCGCGCTGACGGTGTGGTCGATCGCCAAGTGGCCCGTCCTGGTCCTGCTGGTCGTGAGCATGATCGCGATCCTGTACTGGGCGGCGCCGAACGCCAAGGTGAAGGGGTTCCGCTGGATCACTCCGGGCAGTTTCCTGGCCCTGCTGATCTGGATGGTCGCCTCCGCCGGCTTCGCGGTCTACGTGGCCAACTTCGCCTCGTACAACAAGACCTACGGCACGATGGCCGGTGTCATCGTCTTCCTGGTGTGGCTGTGGATCACCAATCTGGCGATCCTGCTGGGCCTGGAGTTCGACGCGGAGACCGTGCGCCAGCGGGCCATCGCCGGCGGGCACCCGCCGGAGGCCGAGCCGTACACGCAGCCGCGGGACACCCGGGCGTGGGACGAGCAGGACCGGCGCCGGCTGGAGGAGACCTGAGCCGTACGGCGGTCAGGCCGCCAGCCCGGCGGCGACCGTCGCGCCCAGTTCCCAGCACCGTTCGAGGTCGTCCTTGCCCGGCTCGCCGGTCACGGTGACGGCCTCGGCGGCGCGGCGCCAGCCGAGGCCGGTCGTGACCGACTCGATGCCGCGCACCGCTCCGGTGACGTCGTTGCCGCCGTGCACCCAGTAGCCGAAGGGGCGGCCGCGGGTCGCGTCCAGGCAGGGGTAGTAGACCTGGTCGAAGAAGTGCTTGAGGGCGCCGGACATGTAGCCGAGGTTCGCGGGGGTGCCGAGGAGGAAGCCGTCGGCCGCGAGGACGTCGGATGCGGTGGCGGAGAGCGCGGGCACGCGGACGACCCGGACGTTCTCGATCTCGGGGTCCGTCGCCCCGGAGACGACGGCTTCGAACAGCGCCTGGCAGTTCGGCGAGGGCGTGTGATGGACGATCAGCAAGGTGGCCACGGGACCCGACCTTGCCGTCCGGGCACCCGTCACGCAAGCCCGGGCCCCGTCACGCGTGGGTGCGGTGACGGGGCCCGGGTGCCGCTGTCGCTCAGTGGTTGCCGCGACGGCGGATCAGCGGACGGGCCGCTCAGCGGTTTCCGCGACGGCGCAGCAGCAGGACGGCCACCAGGACGGCGCCCGCGCCCGCGAGCAGAGCCGCGCGGTGGTCGCGCACCGACTGCGGGGCCTTGTCCTGCCAGACCTGCTCGGCCTGTGCGGCCTTCTCCTTGGCGCTCTGAGCGGCGGAAGCGCCCTTCTGCTTGACCGGCTCGGGCAGCTTCTCCTCCACGGTGTGGGCGACCTGAGCGGCCTTGGCCCTGGCCTGCCCGCTCCACTCCTGGGCCTTCGCCCCGGCCTGTTCCCTGACCGCGACGGCCTTCTCCCGGGCGCGGGTCTTGACGTCGGCCCGGTCCGCCAGGGCCTGGACGGTGTCGCCCAGTTCGTGGCGGGTGTGCTCGACCTGTTCGCGCAGCTCCTCCTGGCTGCGGGCGGTCGGCTCGTCGTGCGGGGGCTGGGTCATCGGTGTGCACTCTCCTTGATCTCGGCCACGTCGGCCTTCACGCTGTCGATGGTCTGCTGCGGGGCGGGCGGAGCGGCGCCGCGTACTTCCTTGCGGCCGGCCAGCGCCGTCAGGGCCGTGGCGACGGCCAGCACGGCCGTGACGATCAGCGCCGCCGCCCACACCGGCAGCGGGACGGCAAGGGCGGCGATCGCCGTGGCCACCAGGGCCTGCAGGGTGACGAAGCCGAGTACGCCGGCCCCGCCGAACAGGCCGCCGCCCTTGCCGAAGCGTTTGCCCTTCTCGGTCATCTCCGCTTGGGCGAGGCGCATTTCGCCGCGCACCAGGTCGGTCAGTTGCTCGGTGGCCCGTTGCACCAGCTCGCCCACCGGTTCGTCACCGGCCGCCGGCGCGCTTCCCGGGCGAGAAGCGGCGGGGGCCGTGCGGTGCGTGTCCTCCATGGCGTTCACCTCCCGGTCCGTAGTTCCTTGCCGAGTACCAGCGTGAGCGGAAAAGACACCTGGCCGGACGAGTTGGAATGCCGATGAGTGAGCGGCGCGAGATCCGGTACCCGTCCGTCGCTCACACACGAGAAAGGGAGGTTTCGTCTTGTCGCAGGTAGAGGAATCCATCGAGGTCCGGGTGCCGGTGCACACCGCGTACAACCAGTGGACGCAGTTCGAGTCCTTCCCCGAATTCATGGACGGCGTCGAGCGCATCGAGCAGCGCACCGACACCCTCACGCACTGGGTGACGAAGGTCGGCGGACAGGCGAGGGAGTTCGACGCGGAGATCACCGAGCAGGTCCCGGACGAGCGGGTCGCCTGGACCACCGTGGGCGGCGAGGCGCGGCAGGCCGGTGTGGTGACCTTCCACCGCATTCAGGACGACACGACCAAGGTCATGCTGCAGATGGACTTCGACCCCAGCGGCGTGGCCGAGACGGTCGGCGACAAGCTGGGCTTCGTGAAGCGACAGGTCTCCGGTGACCTGAAGCGGTTCAAGCAGTTCATGGAAGCCCGCGGGACGGAGACCGGCGCCTGGCGCGGCGAGGTCTGACGGGGTGTGAGGAGGCCGCCACCACTGCTCGTGGTGGCGGCCTCTTCCGTGTTCCGCTACGACGCCACCGGCGCGGCGATACCGCTCTCGAAGAGGTGCCGGGCCTGGCGGCTCAGGTCGTTGAGGCGCAGGGCGAGTCGCGCGGCGGCGTCGTAGAGGGCGTGGACGGCCCGGAGCCGTTCGAGGCGGGGTGCCAGGGCGGACAGGGCGATGGCCAGGGCGACTCCGGCCCAGGCGACGGGCCCGAGCGGGGTGCAGCCGAAGAAGTGGCTGACGCCCGGGGTCTGGACGAGGGCCGCGAGGACGGCGGCCGAGCCGAGAGCCGTCACCCACACCAGTGTGCTGTGGCGCCGCCCCGAGAGGGTCTGCACGAGCTGGGCCCCGACCACACCGCACAGGGCCATGGTGGTGGACCGGCGTTCGGTGCCGGGGGTGAGGCGGCCGATGAGGTACGCCGCGACCGCGCCGAAGCAGGTGGTGATGCCGCGGCGGCGGATGGAGCGCAGCAGGGGCGCGCCCAGGACGTCGAGACCCATCGGGCCTGCCGCGGCGTGCTCCGCGGTGGAGGGATCGCTGCTCGGCGTGACCGCCACGGCCATCGCCGGGAACATGTCGGTGAGCAGGTTGACCAGCAGCAGTTGACGGGTCGACAGGGGTGAGGATCCGGCGAGCAGGGTGCCGAGGACGCTGAAACCCACTTCACCGGCGTTGCCGCCGATGAGGATGCTGACCGCGTCGGCGACGCTGCGCCACAGGGCGCGGCCCTCGGCGACGGCGTCCACGAGGACGGACAGGTCGCCGGTGGTGAGCACGAGGTCGGCGGCGTTGCGGGCGGCCGCGGAGCCGCGTGACTCGACGCCGACCCCGACGTCGGCCGCCCGGATGGCGGCGGCGTCGTTGGCGCCGTCACCGGCCATCGCCACGACCCGTCCGGCCTGTTGCAGGGCCTCCACGACGTGCAGCTTCTGCTCGGGCGCGACCCGTGCGACGACGCCCGCGCCGTGCAGGACCCGGACACGTTCGCGGCGGCCCATGGCGACGAGTTCGTCGCCGGTCACCGCCTCGGTCTCCTCCGGCCAGCCCAGCTGCAGGGCGATGGCGCGGGCGGTCTCCGGGTGGTCGCCGGTGAGCATGACGGGCAGGATGCCGGAGCGGCGCAGTTCCTCGAGCAGGGCGTGCGAGGTGTCGCGCGGGACGTCGGCGAGAGCGACGAAACCGCTGAACTCCAGGTCCGCGAGCGGCGCGTCGAGTTCGGCCTCGGCGTCGTCGGCCCGGCAGACGCGGCGGGCGACGGCCAGGACGCGCAGACCTTGCCCGGCCAATGCGTGGGCGGTGTCCCAGGCGTGGCCGGGCAGGTCCCGGCAGGCGGGCAGGATCGTCTCCGGGGCGCCCTTGACGACGAGGAGTTCGCCCATCTCCGGGTCGCCGTCGCGGCCGGCCGCTGCGGCATAGCCCCGGCGGGTCTCGAAGGGCAGCTCGCCGGTGGGCTCCCAGCCCGGGTCGGGCGGGGCGACGTCGAGAACGGCCTCGTCGGTGGCGTGCGCGACGCGGCGGCCCTGGCCGGTCTCCTCCTGGGGGCAGGCACGCGCGGCCAGCCGCACGATCGGCGTGGCCCGTTCGTCGTCCGTGGCGAGGACGGTGCCGTCGGCGGTGGCGACGCGGACCAGGCGCAGCTTGTTCTCGGTGAGGGTGCCGGTCTTGTCGAAGCAGACGGTGTCGACCCGGCCGAGCGCCTCCAGGGTGCGCGGGGTGCGGACCAGGACGCCGCGGCGGGACAGCCGGCGGGCCGCCGCCATCTGCGCGACGGTGGCGACGAGCGGCAGGCCCTCGGGGACGGCGGCGACCGCGACCGCGACACCGCCGCTGACGGCGCGCCGGACGGGGCTCCCGCGCAGCAGGGACAGGCCGGTCACGGCGGCGCCGCCGGCGAAGGTCACCGGCAGGGCCTTTCGGGTCAGCTCCTGGAGCCGGGCCTGGACGCCGGCGGGGGGCGGGGTGCGGGCGGCGAGGGTGACGGCCCGGCCGGCCTCGGTCTGGTCGCCGGTGTCGACGACGAGGGCGGTGGCCCGTCCGGCCACGACCGTGGTGCCCTCGAAGACCATGCAGGTGCGCTGGGCGACGGGGAGGCCGGGGGTGGCGTCGACGGACTTGGTCACCGGCAGGGACTCGCCGGTGAGCGCCGACTCGTCGACCTCCAGGCCGTCGACCTCCAGCAGCCGGGCGTCGGCGGGTACGACGTCGCCGGCGCCGAGGCTGATCTCGTCGCCGGTCCGCAGCCGGGCGGCGTCGACGGTGACCGTGTGGCTGCGGCTGTCCTGCATGCGGGCCTTGGGCTGCTGCCGGGCGGCGAGGCGGGCGAGGGCCTGTTCGGCGCGCAGCCGCTGGAGTCCGCCGGTCACGGCGTTGAGGTCCATGGCGCCGACGACGAGCAGCGCGTCGACCACCGAGCCGAGCAGCGCCGAGGCGACGGCGCCGGTGGCGAGGACGGGGGTCAGCGGGTCGTCGAGTTCGCGGCGTACGGCACCGGCCGCCTGCCACGTCCAGCGGGCGGGGGCGACGGCCGGGTGCCCGGTCAGGCGCCGGGCCTGCTGCCGGGAGCGGTCGGCGAGGAGGGACAGGCCCCGGGGCTCGCCGTCCCGGTCGGCGCGCGTCAGCCGGTCGCGGACCTCGTGGGGTTCCAGGGCGTGCCAGGGGATGTGCAGCCGGGG
>NZ_JAKEIO010000054.1 GCF_021474405.1 [Streptosporangium] indianense | reverse complement strand
GTCCGGGCGGCGGGGCCCTCGGGCGCGCTGTCGGGGGAGGGATTTCCGTGGCATGGGAGCACCACGTTTTCAGGGACGGTGTACGAGAAAGGGAAGCTCGTATTCCTTGACGCGCATATAACTCGGGAGGAATATTGAAGTCATGCTCGACGCCGCCCTCTGGACCGCGCTCGCCGACCCCCATCGGCGGGCCATGGTCGCCCTGCTCCTGGAGCGGCCCCGGTCCGTCGGTGAGATCGTCGAGGCGTGCGGACTGAGTCAGCCGAGCACCTCCAAGCACCTGAAGGTGCTGCGCGAGGCGGGGCTGGTCCGGGTGCGGCAGGACGCCCAGCGCCGCGTCTACGCCCTCGACCCCGGCCCGATCGCCGCCCTGGACGCCTGGCTCGCCCCTTACCGCGCGCTGTGGAACAAGAGCCTCGACGCGCTGGGCCGCCGGCTCGACGAGACGCCGGACGCCCCCGAACCCCCCGCAGCCAAGGACTGATCACCGTGACCACGGACCTCACCGGCACTTATCTGACCCTGGAGGACGGCCGTCCCGCCGTCCGTTTCAGCCGCCTCTACGACCACCCCCTCGACCGTGTCTGGCAGTTCGTGACCGACCCGGACGAGCTGGAGCGCTGGTTCCCGTCCCGCGCCGAGATCGAGCTGCGCCACGGCGGCACCGTCACCTTCAGCGGAGACCCGCACATGGAGGACTCCACCGGCCGGGTCCTCGCCGTCGACCCGCCCCGGCACCTGTCGTTCGAGTGGGCCGGGGACGAACTCCACTTCGACCTGGAGCAGACCGGCGAGAGGAGCACCCGCTTCACGCTCACCAACGTCCTCGACACCCACGAAAGCGCCGCCCGCAACGGCGCCGGCTGGGAGGTCTGCCTGGCCGCGCTGGACGCCAGGGCGCGCGGCGAGGAGACCGCGGCTCCGCACGCCGGGGCCGACGCGCCCTGGAAGGAGCTCTACGCCGCCTATGTGGCGGCAGGGGTGCCCTCCGGCGCGCCGGTGCCCGGACTGGACTGACCGCTCACGCCATCTGACGCCGCACCAGCTCGTGCAGCCGTCCGCTCGTGTCGGCGAGGAGCTGGGCGGGCGGGCCCTGCTGGATGACCTTGCCGTCCTCCATCACCACGACCCGGTCGGCGTCCATCACGGTCGACAGCCGGTGCGCGATGACGACCCGGGTGGCGTTGAGGGCCTTGGTGCTCTCGATGACCGTGCGCTGCGTCTCGTTGTCGAGCGCGCTGGTCGCCTCGTCGAAGAAGAGGATGCGGGGCCGCCGGATCAGTGCCTGGGCGATCATCAGCCGCTGGCGCTGGCCGCCGGAGACGGCTCCGCTGCCCGCGACGATGGTGTGCAGCCCCATCGGCATCCGCTTGATGTCCTCGGCCAGGCCCGCCATCTCCGCCGCCGCCATCGCCTCCTCCGGCGTGTACGGCTCGGTGCCGCAGATGACGTCCAGGATCGAACCGGTGAACGGCTGCGCGTGCTGGAGCACCACACCGCACTGGCGGCGCACCGCCGACTGGTCGAGGGCCGCCAGGTCCTGCCCGTCGTAGAGCACGCTGCCCGACACCGGCCGGTCGAAGCCGATCAGCAGCCGCAGCAGTGTCGACTTCCCGCAGCCGCTCGGGCCGACGACCGCGACGAACTCGCCCGGCCGCACCTCGAACGACACGTCGTCCAACACCAGGGGACCGTCGTCCGAGTAGCGGAACGACAGCCGCCGCGCCTCGATCGCCCCGGTCAGCGGACCCGGCCGCGTACTCGCCGTACGCACCTCGGGCGTCGCGTCCAGCACCGGCTTGATCTCCTCGAACAGCGGCAGCGCGGCCACCGCCGAGACGAACGAGCCCGTCAGCTGCGTGACGGAGGTCAGCACCATCGTCACCGAGGTGTTGAAGGTGAGGAACGCCGCCGCCGACATCGAACCCCGGGCCGGACCCGCCAGCAGCATGAACATCAGCAGGGTGCACAGCGGCAGGTACACCGCGCCCAGCACCGTCGTGAGGTTCTTGATGCGGCCGACCTTCTGCTGGAGCTCACGGCTGCGTGCGAACTCCGACGCCCACGCGGCGTACGCGTAGTTCTCGGCGGCCGCCACCCGCAGCTTCGGCAGTCCGCGCAACGTCTGGAACGCCTGGTTGTTCAGCTTGTTGGAGAGCACCACCAGACGCCGCTGCCAGCGCACCTGCCACAGCCCGAGTCCCAGGAACACCGCCGCGATGACGACGAGCATGCCGATCGCGGCCATCGCCATCGGCACGCTGTACCAGAACAGCAGCCCCAGGTTCATCGCGCCGATCGTCACCGACTGGGCGACCGTCGGCCCGACACCCGCCAGCAGCCTGCGGATCGCGCTGATGCCCATGGCCGCGCTCGCCAGCTCGCCGGTGGAGCGCTCGGTGAAGAACTTCGTCGGCAGCCTCAGCAGCCGGTCCCACACCGCCGGCTGGAGCGTGGCCTCGATCCGGCCCTCGATCCGCAGGATGGTCAGGTTCTGCAAGAGCATGAAGGCCGCGGCCACCACACTGCTCAGCATCACCGCGAGACACACCTGCACGATCAGGCCCGTCTGCGCCTTCGGCACGAACTCGCCCAGCACCTTGCCGGTCGCGACCGGCACCAGCGCGCCGATCGCCACCGTGACCAGACCGCTGAGCAGCAGACCCGTCAGATCGCCGCGCATGCCCCGCAGACAGAACCGCAGCAGCCCCAGTGGACCGAGCCGCCGCTCCGGCAGCGGACGGTAGAACATCACCGCGCGCGGCTCGAACTCGTCGGCGTTGGCCTTCTCGATCGGTGTCTCACGCCCGGTCGACGGATGCACCGCGACGTAGCCGCCGCGCCGCCACAGCAGCGCCACCGGCGCCCCCGACAGGGCCCGCTGACCCACCAGCGGCCCCACGTCGTCCCGCCACCAGCGGCCGTCGAGGCGAACCGCCCGGGTGCGCACGCGGGAGGCCAGGGCGACCTGCTCGACCGGGTCGAGACGGTCGCCGCCGGTGCCCTTCTGGGTCGGCTCGGTGATGCGGATCCCGGCCGCCTGCCCGACCAGCCTGCACGCCGCGTACGTGGCGTCGGCGTCGGCCGAGGTGGTCCGCTTGCCCGACCGCTTCCCGATGGAGGCGAGCAGTGTCCGGTCCGCCTGGGCGCGCACCGCCTCACCGGCCTTGATGCCCTCGGCGGTGCGCGACTCGTGCGTGCGCTCCAGCTGCTCGATCCAGCGGTCCAGCGTGGTCAGCAGCCGGTACTGCTGGTCGACCATGGACTGCCACAGCGCCGGATCCATCAGCAGGTCGGCCGCGGCCTCCGCGCCGTACAGCGAGCCGTACTGCACGCTGCCCGGGGGCACCTGCATCCAGAACACGTCGTCGTCGGTGGGGGCCGCCGCCCGCTCGGTGGCCATCGGCGCCTGGAAGAGGATCGACAGGCTGCGGCCGACCCCGAGGGCGAGTGCGTACTCCAGCGGACTCGTCGTCGGCGGCACGTACTGCGGATTGCCGTACTCGTCGTACGACCAGGTCGCCGTGTCGGCCGGCTGGTACAGCTCGCGCAGCCCGATGCGGTGCACCACGCAGTCCCGCAGCGGCCGGGCCACCAGGGTGTGCTCCGGGCCCGGCACCGGGCCGAGCACCAGCGAACCGGCCTCCAGACGGCCGAGGTGATGCCAGTGGCCCTGCTGCCCGGCGTCGACCGCGAACAGGTCCACGGCGCCGGACACGACCAGCCACAGCACCTGCGGCCCCTCGAGGTCGAGCCGGTTGAAGCCGGCGCAGTCGATGCGCGAGCCCATCTGCCCGAAGGCGCCCAGCACCAGGTCGCCGTCGTGCCCTTCGTGAACGGTCGTCATCTCACCGCTCCCTGACCAGGGCCGCGTACGCACCGCCGCGGGCCACCAGGTCCTCGTGCCGTCCCCGCTCCACGACCGTGCCGTGCTGAAGGACGACGATCTCGTCGCTGTCGCGGACCGTGCTGAGCCGGTGCGCGATCACCACACAGGCACAGCCGCGCCGGCGCAGGTTGTCCATCACGACCTGTTCGGTCTCCGCGTCCAGCGCGCTCGTCACCTCGTCGAGCACCAGGATGCTCGGCCGGCGCACCAACGCCCGCGCGATCTCCAGACGCTGGCGCTGACCGCCGGAGAAGTTGCGGCCGTCCTGCTCCACCTTGCTGTGGATGCCGCCCGGGCGGCGCGTGATCACGTCGTACAGGGCGGCGTCGCGCAACGCCTCCTCCACCGCGTCGTCCGGGATCGACGGGTCCCACAGCGCCACGTTGTCACGGACCGTGCCCTCGAAGAGGAACACGTCCTGGTCGACGAAGGACACCGAGGCGGCCAGCGCCCCGCGCGGGATGTCCTCGATGCGCTGCCCGTCGATGCGGATCACGCCCTCCCACGGCGCGTACAGCCCGGAGATCATCCGGGACACCGTGGATTTGCCGCTGCCCGAGCCGCCCACCAGCGCCACCTGCTGCCCGGGCCCGACCGTCAGGTCGAAGCCGGCCAGCAGCGGCTTGTCGAGGGGGCTGTAGCCGAAGGTGATGTTCTCCAGCTCGACATGGCCCTGGAGACGGCGCGTCGACTCGGAGGCGCCCGGCCGGCCGTAGAGCGGGTCGGCCTGGAAGTTTTCCACGTCCTTCAGCCGGGCCACGTCCGCCGCGAAGTCCTGGATGCGGCCCGCGACGCCGTTCAGCCGGGTCAGGGGGGCCGTGAAGCGGGTGACCAGGGCCTGGAAGGCGACCAGCAGACCCACCGAGATGTGTCCCTCGACCGCCTGCATACCGCCGATCCACAGGATCAGCGCGCTGTTGAGGGTGGCGAGCGTCGGCGCTACCACGCCGAGCCAGGCACTCGGCACGCCGAGCCGCTGCTGCTCCTCCAGGGTGGTGGCATGCTGTCCGGCCCACTTGCGGAAGTAGCCGTCCTCGCCGCCGGTGGCCTTCATCGTCTCGATGAGCTGCAGGCCCGTGTAGGCGGTGTTGGTGAGGCGTGCGGTGTCCGCGCGCAGCTTCGCCGTGCGGGTCGCCCGCAGCCGGATGACGACCCGCATCGCCACGACGTTCAGCAGGGCCACGCCGATGCCGACGAACGTCAGCTGCGGGTCGTAGGTGTAGAGCAGCACCGCGTACAGCACGACCACGATCGCGTCCACGCCGGCCGCCGCGAGGTCGCGGGACAGGGTCTCGGAGACCGCGTCGTTGGACTGCAGCCGCTGCACCAGGTCGGCCGGGCTGCGCTGGGAGAAGAACGTCACCGGCAGCCGCAGCAGATGCCGCAGGAAGCGGGCGCTGGACAGGGTCGAGGAGATGATGCGGCCGCGCAGCAGGTTGGCCTGCTGGAGCCAGGTCAGCACGATCGTGAGCAGCACGCAGGCCGCCATCGACGTGAACAGCACGCCGAGCAGCGAGGTCTGGTCGCCGATCAGGAACTCGTCGATGTAGGTACGGCTCAGGGCGGGCACCGCCGCGCCGACCGCCACCAGCAGCAGGCTCGACAGGACCGCGGCCGGCATGGTGCCCGCGGTGCCGCGCAGCCGTGCGGGCATCGCGCCCAGCACGCCCGGCTTGCGGCCGCCCCGGGTGAAGTCCTCGCCGGGCTCCATCACCAGCACGACACCGGTGAAGCTGCCGTCGAAGTCCTCCATGGGGACGAACCGGCGGCCCTTGCCCGGGTCGTTGATGTACACCCCGCGGCGGCCGAAGCGGCGGCCCATGCCGTCGTAGACGACGTAGTGGTTGAACTCCCAGAACAGGATGGCCGGCGACTTCACCTCGGCGAGGGCGGCCAGGTCCATCTGCATGCCCTTGGCCGTCAGGCCGTAGGAGCGGGCCGCCTTGAGGAGGTTGCTGGCGCGAGAGCCGTCCCGGGAGACGCCGCAGGCGATGCGCAGCTCCTCCAGCGGGACGTGCTTGCCGTAGTGGCCGAGCACCATCGCCAGGGAGGCGGCGCCGCACTCGACGGCTTCCATCTGGAGCACGGTGGGGGTGCGGACGGTCTTGGCCCGGGCCTTGGGCACCTTGCGCTTCGGCGGGGCGGCGCGGCGCCTGCTGCGGGGTTCCTGTGCGGTCGCGCTCATGGCAGCAGCCAGTCGACGGGGCGCTGGTCGGCGAGCCGGATCGAACCGGAGGCCAGCGTCATGGAGGTCAGCTTGAAGGGGGGCCCGTCCGCGGACGACCACCGGTAACCGCTCTTCGTGGCGGAGGACTTGTCCAGCCGTACCGTCACGGCCACCGGCCTGCCCTTCTTGGTGAACTGCTCGCCCAGCTGGCTGTCCCCGAGGAAGGCGGCGATCGTCTGCGGGGACTGCGCCGCGCGGTCCACCGACTTCACATGGCCGCGCAGCACGCCGTACTCCTGTGTCGGCACCGACTGCACGGTGAGGTCCACGGCCGCGTCGTCAGGGATCGAGGCTGCGTTCTCCGCCGGGACGTACACGGTGGCGTAGAGCGGATCGCCGGTGTGGGCGACCTTCTCCACGGCGGCGACGTTCGCGCCGGTCCGGATGATCTGCCCGACGGTCGCGGCCAGCGCGGAGACCCGGCCGGCGGCGAGGGTGCGGACGACCGCCTCGCCCTCGGGCGTGCGGACCTTGAGCACGGGGGAGTTCGCGGGGACCTGCTCGCCCTGCTCGGCGAGCACCGCGGTGACCTGGCCCGCGACGGGGCTCTGCAGGAGGTAACTGCCCTGCCCGTGCGTGATGATGGCGGGCGCGCTGACGGTGGAGGTCACCGAGCCGGTCACGGCCCACACCGAGGCGGCCGCCATGGCGACGACCGTCACCGAGAGCACGAGCCAGCCCTGCGGGCGGGCGAAGCGCACCGGCAGGTCGAGCTCCTCCGGGGACTGGAGCTTGGCGAGGGCCTGTTGGCGGAACTGCAAGGAACTTCCCTCACCCGTGGAAGAGGTTCATACGGGACCGTGGAGGAGACTTACGCGGAACCGTGGGAGAGATGTATACGGAACCCGAAGAACCCGGAACCGCGGGCTGCGGTTCCGGGAATCAACGGCACAAGGGCTCGATCAGAGGCCGGAGACCAGACCGGTGACCGGGGCCGTGTTCAGGCCGGTGACGCCCTCGACGGTGCCGACGGCGGTGTCGACCAGGCCGGAGACGGGGGCAATGCCGTCAACGGTGTCGGTGACGGTGTTCACGGCGTTCACGGACAGGCCGCCGGAGATGGCGTCGAGCGCGGCGTCAGCGATTTCGACGGTCTCGACCTGGGGGGTGGAGTTCATGGTGGAACTTCCCTTCATATGGATATCTCACAAGGGGGGGAGCGGCCCCCTCTGGGGGACAGATGACGGCCGCGACCGCGAGCGCCGGACATCCGTTTCCGAGTGCCCTGAGCGGCCCCCGCGGTGCGATGGATCAAAGCACGCCGCAGCTCGCAGCTTCCAATCAACCACCCCCCTCACCAGGCAACTTGCGCCCCAGCGGTACCGATGAGTGGAGGTCTGCGCACCGCTTGGCGGCGAGTTCTTCACATGCGCCATCGCATCGGCGCATTCGGGGTCTTGAGTCGCCGGGAGGCGAATCCGGCACTCCCGCCCCAAAGGCGTGACCGACGCGGCGGGGGCTGTGGACAACCCTCCTTTCGGTGACCGGGTTGAGCATTCGATGTGCAGATTCGCTGAAGCCGGGATTCGACTCCGGAACTGCGACAGATCGTTCCCGGCCGGATACGGAGCGTTTCCTTCCGGTGGGGCTGACGCGGCGTCGGTTGCTGAAAGGCCGTCATCCGGCCATGGCGCGCCGCGGACCCCGCCGGGCCAGGCCCGCCGGACCGGTCGCTGTGAGCAGGGCGGTCGCCGCGTGCACGGGTCCGCTTGCCCACGGCGGGAGTTGGCTGATTCCGCGGTGCGAAGGGATCACTTGCAAACGGAATTGAACGCCCCGTGCGGCCCGTGCGTACCAACAGCCATCCAGGCGCCCCCCAGAAGCTGCCGGACGGCGGCACCTACTCCGTTCCCCAGGAGGAGAGAAGTTTGAGTCACAAGCGAATTCCGAAGCGCAAGGCCGCGATAGCGGCGGGCAGTGTGGTGGCGCTCGGCGCCGCCGCGATCCTGCTCCCCAACGCCAACGCCTCGCAGGACGGTTCGTCCGGCGACGCGGCGGGCGCGCCGAAGACCCTGAAGGCGGGCGACGCCTCGGATCTCGCCTCCCAGCTCTCCGGGCTCCTCGGTGACGCGTTCGGCGGCTCGTACTACGACGGCGACAACAAGCAGCTCGTCGTCAACGTCGTCCCGGGCGACAACAACAACGTGATCGTGCAGGCGAAGGCGGCCGGCGCGAAGGTCCGCGAGGTCGACAACAGCTGGTCGGAGCTCCAGGAGGGGGCGTCGACGCTGAAGTCCGAGGCGACGATCGCGGGCACCTCGTGGGCGATCGACCCGCGCACCAACAAGCTCCTCGTGACGGCCGACAGCACCGTGACCGGCGCCAAGTGGGACAGACTGGAATCCACCGTGCAGGAGCTCGGCTCCGGCATGGCCACGCTCAAGAAGTCCTCCGGCACCTTCAAGCCGTTCGTCTCCGGCGGCGACGCCATCTTCGCGGGCGGCTCACGCTGCTCCCTCGGCTTCAACGTCACCGCGAGCGACGGCTCCCCGGCCTTCCTGACCGCCGGCCACTGCACCCTCGGCGGCAACGAATGGTCCGACACCCAGGGCGGCCAGCCGATCGCCACGGTCGACCAGTCGACCTTCCCCGGCAACGGTGACTTCGCACTCGTGAAGTACGACGACCCGGCGACCGAGGCGCCCAGCGAGGTCAACACCGGCGACCAGACCGTGCCGATCACCGAGGCCGCCGAGGCGACCGTCGGCCAGCAGGTCTTCCGGATGGGCAGCACCACCGGGCTCAACGACGGCCAGGTCCTCGGCCTGGACGCCACGGTGAACTACCCGGAGGGCACGGTCACCGGCCTCATCCAGACCGACGTCTGCGCCGAGCCCGGCGACAGCGGCGGCTCGCTGTTCACGCAGGACGGTCTCGCCATCGGCCTGACCTCCGGCGGCAGCGGTGACTGCACGGCCGGCGGCGAGACGTTCTTCCAGCCGGTGACCACCGCGCTGGAGGCGGTCGGCGCGACCCTCGGCGCGGGCGGTGCCGCGGGCGGCGGCGCCGGTGCCGGCGACGAGGCCGGTGCGGGGCAGGAGGCCGGCGCGGGCGACGAGGCGGGCGCCGGTGAAGAGGCCGGTGCCGGTGGCGAAGCCGGGGCGGGCGCCGGTGAGGAAGCCGGAGCCGGTGAAGACGCCGGTGCCGGCGACGAGGCAGGTGCCGGTGCCGGCGAGCAGGCCGGGGGCGACGAAGCGGGCGCCGGAGCCGGTCAGGACGCAGGCGCCGGTCAGGACGCGGGTCAGGGTGCCGAGGACCACTCGGGTCTGACCGAGTCCCGCTGACCCCTGCACAACCGTCGGCAGCCGGTCCGACGCGGCCGGCCCGGTTCCGCCCCCCTTCCTGGCGGAACCGGGCCGGCTCGCCTGCGTCCCCGGCCGGCTGCCGACCCCCGACGGCCCTATCCCAGCGCCCGGATCAGCAACAGGGCGATGTCATCGAGCCGTTCCTCCCCGTCCGCGTGGTGCCGCTCCTGGTGGACGAGGCTGTCGGCCAGCTCGTCCAGCGGCAGGTCCCCGGAATCGCCCACCCGCCGGCCGAGATCCGCGAGGGCCTCCTCGAAGTCCGTACCGGGGGACTCGACGAGACCGTCCGTGTAGAGGACCAGCAGCGAACCGGGGAGCAGGGCGACCTCCGTCGTCGGGTACACCGCGGAGGCGTCGATGCCCAGCAGCGGGCCGCCCGCCAGATCGAGGACCCGCACCCGGCCGTCCGGCCGTCTCAACAGCGGCGGGGGATGCCCCGCCCGGGACATCACGGCCCGCCCGTGCTCCGGGTCGAGCCGCAGGTACAGGCAGCTGGCGAACAGGTCGGACCCGAGGTCGAGCAGCAGCCGGTTGGTGCTGCGCATGACCTCCTCGGGCGCCTGCCCCACGGTGGTGTACGCGCGCACCGCCGTGCGGACCTGGCCCATCAGCCCGGCCGCCGTCACGTTGTGGCCCTGCACGTCCCCGATCACCGCCGCCGCCCTGCCCTGGGCGCCGACCAGGTCGTAGAAGTCGCCGCCGATGTCCATGCCCTGAGTGGCCGGCACATAGCGGCCGACCGCCTCGATGCCGGGCAGCGACGGCAGGGAGTGCGGCAGCAGCGCCTCCTGCAGACCGTGCGCGAGCCGGTGTTTGGCGTCGTACAGCAGCGCCCGTTCCAGGGCCTGGGCGATCAGCCCGGCCATGCTCGTCATCACGGCCCGCTCGTCCGTCGGGAACGGGTGCGGTTCGGCGTAGGAGAGCACGCACGTGCCCACCGGGCGGCCCTGGGCGATCAGCGGCAGGAACGCCCAGGCCGCGAACCCGTCGGGGGTCGCGCGCCGCGCCGGGTACAGGCGCTCCAGCTGCTCCTGCGACTCGAAGAACGCGGGCACGCCCGTCCGCAGCACCTGGGTGCCCGGTGTCGACTCGGTCAGGGGCATCCCGTCGAACCGCTCCACCACGTGCGGGTCCCGGTACCCGCGGTGCCCGAGCACCCGCAGCCGCTTGGCCCGCGAGCCCAGCATGACCAGGGCCTGGCTGCCCACCGCCGGGGCGATCTCGTCGGCGACCAGCTGCACCACGTCCTGCACACCCACCGCCTCGGTGAGCGCCCCCGCCAGGTCCAGCACCTGCGAGATGGTGACCAGCCGGGACGGCGCCCCGTCGGGCAGCGGCGTGGTCCGGTTCATCCGGGAGACGGTCCGGGACCTGGTGATGCGGACGCTCAGGCCCGTCGTGCTCGGGTACAGCCGGAACGACAGCCACTCGCCGGGCGGGCGCAGCGCCACGAAGGAGGTGACGTGCTGGCTCAGCAGCGCGGCCCGGTAGCGGTCCTCGTACACCGGGTCGTTGAGCCAGGGCACCGACGCCCACAGCTGGGTGCCGAGCAGCCGGCTGACCGGGACGTTCAGCAGCTCGGCCGCCGCCGCGTTCACGAAGCCGACCCGTCCGTGCAGGTCCAGCGAGACCAGACCGTAGGGCAGCCGGCTCACCATCCGGGCCGCCTCGACCGTGCCGAGCGTGCCCGCCATGTCGCCCACCAGGGGCGAGGCGAGCATGTCGGTCTCGGGGTGCGGCGGGATGCTGTGCTGGGCGGCCCGCTCCAGCCGGACCGCCAGCCGCCCGCAGGCCGCGGTCAGATGGTTGCGCTCGTGGTCGGACATCTCCGCCGGATGCGCACCCGGCCAGGTCACGAAGACCGCGCCGTAGACGGTCGACTCGGTGGCGACCGGCACCGCGGCCAGGGCGAACGGGTAGGGCAGCACCACGGCGATCCGCGGGTAGAGGCGGGCCATCTCCTCCTCGCCGCCGACCCACACCAGCCGCCGTTCGCGCGCCGCGTCCGCGACCGGGATCGGCGAGCTCAGGCCCACCCGCTCCCACGGCGCCGCGAACGCCCGGGGCAGGCCGGCCATCACGGCCATCTCCAGCACCGGCTGATCCGGTGCCATCAGGTACACCGCGCCGGAGTGGGCGTGCACCTCGTCCATCATCGAGGCCAGGGCCAGCGAGAGCAGGGGACGGCCGACCGGCGTCCGGGCGGCTGCCGGCGCCTGTGCGGACGACTGCCCGTCGGACACGCCGACCACCTCCTCGCACGGCCGCGCGACCGGGTTCAGGAACAAATCTCCTCCCTGGCGGCCCGTCCCGCACGACGAGCGGTTCCGCGACGGGTGCCGATTACCGTCGGTCACACAGGGGTCGGCCCCACAGGGCGAATTCTCGTACCCCGACCTTGCCGACCCATGCCCCCGTAGTCGAAGCGTGGCCGGGCGTACGGGCGCTGGGCGTGCGCCCCCGCGCATCCTGATGGCCGGTTCTTCGCGCCCACGGAGGGTCACGGTCGCGAACAATGGGGCAGACGCTCACCACGACGAGGGGGCGTACAGCGAGCCGAGGGGTGGCAGTGATCCGGGTGCTTCTGGTCCACGACGAGTGTCTGGTGCGGTCGGTGCTGGCGGAGTGGCTCCGCCAGGAGTCCGACCTGGCGGTGCACGACACGTCGTGGCGCGGCGCGCCGGGCACCGTGCGGTCGGTCCGGCCGGACGTGTGCGCGGCGGACCTGGAGTGCGCGGACTCCTACGGCATTCCTCCGCTGGGCGAACTGTGCCGGCCCGGGCCGGACCGCGTGCGCCCCCGATTACTCGTGCTCGCCACCGCGAACCGGCCGGGCCTGCTGAAGCGGGCGGTCGAGGCGGGGGCGCTCGGGTACGTCGACAAGGAGGGATCCCCGCAGAATCTGCTGCGCGGGATCCGTCGCGTTGCCGAGGGGGAACGTTTCGTCAACGACTCGCTGGGCTTCGGGTTCCTCAAGGCGGCCGAGATGCCGCTGACCCGCAGAGAACTGAGCGTGTTGTCGCTCGCGGCCGAGGGAGCCTCCATCGCGGAGATAGCCGGGAGTCTGCACCTGTCCCACGGGACGGTGCGCAACTACATGGCCGCCATCACCCGCAAGACCGGGGCCCGCAACCGCATCGACGCGATACGCATCTCCCAGGGCCAGGGCTGGCTCTGACCCCTGCGCGTCGCGTCCGGCCGGATCCGGTCGTCACCGGGCCGGTGCGGGGGTCCAGCTTCCGACCAGGTCCCGGTACAGCGCACAGGACCGCAGCAGGTCCTCATGGCCGCCGTACGCCGTGCTCCGGCCGTCCATCACGAGGATCCGGTCGGCGCGGCGGGCCGAGCTGATGCGGTGGGCCACGACCACCAGGGTCCCGCCCGGCCGCGCGGCGAACGCCCGCTCGGCGCGCTCCTCCGCCCCGGGGTCCAGATGGCAGGTCGCCTCGTCCAGCAGGGCGAGCGGGGCGTACGACAGATAGGCCCGGGTCAGCGCGATCAGCTGCCGTTCGCCCGCCGACAGCGCCGTGGGATCGACCCGGGCGCCCAGTCCGCCGAGCCGCGCGGCCAGCGGGACGAGGCCGACCGACTCGGCCGCGGCCAGCAGCTCCTCCTCGGGCACCGGGCCCGGACGCAGGTAGGCGAGGTTCTCGGCCAGGGTGCCGCCGAAGACGTACGCCTCCTGCGGGATGAGCACCCGAGCGGCGGCGGCCTCGGGGCCGGGCACGGGGTGCCCGGCGACCCGGACGGTGCCGTGCGAGGGCGTGAGGAGCCCCGCCACCAGCGCGGTGAGCGTGGACTTGCCGGTGCCGCTGGGGCCGACGACGGCCAGGTGCGCGCCGGGCGGGAGGGTGAGGTCGAAGTCGTGCACGACGGGCGCACTGGCGGGGCCGTAGGCGAAGGTCACGGACGTGAGCGAGAGGGCGGGGGGCGCGGTGGCGTGGTCCGCCGCGACGCCCGGGGTCACGGGCACACGCAGCCCGGCACCGGCGAAGGCGGGCCGCGTCAGCAGGTCCCCGCTGGTGTCGGTCGATCGGATCTCCTCGGTCACCGTCCCGTACACCGGGCCCGAGTCTTCCGGCGGGCGAGGCGGGTCGGTGTCCGTCGCGGCCAGTCTGCGCAGCACCACCGTCAGGCGGGATCCGCTCGTGCCCAGCCCGTGGATCAGGTTCCGCAGGGCCGGGAGCAGCGACTGGGTGACGTAGGCGAGGGCACCGACCAGGGCGCCCGCGGTGACGCCGTGGGCCAGCAGCCAGAGAGCGGCGGCCAGCAGCAGTACGATCGGCATCTGCCCGCCGATCGTCAGGGACGCCACCCGCAGCACGCCCCAGCGGGCCAGCGCGCGAGCCGCCCGCAGTTCCGCCTCGACCCGTTCCCCGGTGCCCGCGGCGATCTGCGCCTCGGCGCCGGTCGCCGTGACGTCGCGCAGGCCCGGGCAGACGGTGCCGAGGTCGCCGGCGAGGGCCTCGTCGGCGACCAGAAACGTCTCCTGCCGCCGGGCGAGGGGCCGCAGCGTCGCGGCGAACAGCGCCATGCCCAGGGCCAGGGGCGGCCCCACGACCAGCAGCAGCGGCGGGGCGAGCGTGAACAGCCCCGCCAGGGCACCGGCGGAGGTGAACACGAACGAGCGGGAGACCATGACCAGTCCGGCGAAGGTGTCCCGGGCGATCTCCACCTGCTGGGTGAGCCCCGACAGGTAGCGGGGCTCACCGGTCCGCACCCCGCGCGAGACCACCCGCTCCACGAGCCGGTCCCGGAGCGGTTCGACCAGGTCGGCGACGGCTGCGTAGACCCGGGCGGTCCCGAGCGCGCCGAGCAGGACGCCCAGGCCGGTCACCGCCAGCCAGGCCAGTCCGACATCCGCCCGGCCGCGCAGGAACCCCTCGTCCAGGGCCCGGGCGGTGCCGTACCCGATGAGGAAGGTCTGCCCGGTCTCCAGCACGGACCAGGCGGTGAGCCGCAGCAGCACCCGCCGACGGGCCAGCAGGAAGGCCAGGCCCCGGGTGGCAAGGCCGGTGGCGGCGGTCATGGCCGCACTCCGGCCTCGGCAGACCCACCTGTCCAGGTCCGGCTGCTGCTCACGCCGTCACACCCCTTTCCCCGCTCACCCGTGCCCCGGGTGTCCGGCGCAGGCCGTGAACCGCCGTCCGCCGCAGGGGTGTCGGCGGGGTCGGCCCCGTCCCCGAACACCGCCCGGTACTCCGGCAGCCGCCACAGCTCCTCGTGCCGTCCCACGGCCCGCACCCGCCCGCCGTCCAGCCACGCCACGGCATCGGCACACGCGGCCGTCGCACCCCGGTGGGCGACCAGGAGGCGGGTGGTTCCCGGGCCGTCGCCCAAAAGCGCGTCGGTGATGTGGCGTTCCGTCACCGTGTCGAGGCTGGAGAGGGCGTCGTCGAGGATCAGCAGGCGCCCCCCGTGCGCGAACGCCCGGGCCAGGCCCAGTCGTTGGGACTCGCCGCCCGAGCGCGGGGCGTCCGCGACGGGCGTGCCGTATCCGTAGGGGAGACGGCGGACGAAGTCGTCCGCGCGGGCCGTGCGGGCCGCCTTCCGGACCCGGGCGGGGGAGGGGGCGGCCAGGCCGAGGCCGATCGCCTGCTCGACCGTCCCGCCGAGGAGCGCCGGGCGGGCGAAGGCGTAGCCGACGGCACCCCGCAGGTCGTCGTGGCCGAGCTCGCGCAGCGGCACACCGTCGAGCAGTATCTCGCCCCCGTCCGGGTCGGCCAGCCGTCCGGCGAGCGCGGCCAGGAGCGACTTGCCGGAGCCGGACCGGCCGACCACCGCCAGCGTCGTGCCGCCGGGCACGTCGAGGTCCACCCCGTCGAGCACGGTGCGTCCGCCGCGCCGGGCCGTCACCCCGCGCAGCTCCAGCCGCCCTGGCCCGGCGGGCAGCCGGCGGTCGCCGTACGTCGTGGCGGGTTCGGTCCCGACCTCGCCGAGGCGCCGGGCCGCGGCCCGGGCCCGGGCCAGGCCCGCGAGGCGGCCCACCAGCACACCGACACCGGTCGCCAGCACCGCGTACCGGGAGGCCGCCAGCACCTCGCCCACCGAGAGCCGGTCCCGGGTGAGCAGGACCCCGGCCACGGCGACGACCGCGAGCTGCAGCAGCGGCGCCACGGCGACCGCCCGGGCCGCCGCCCGCCCCTGCACCCGCCACATGCGGTGCCCTGCCCGGGACAGCTCGGGCAGCGGCCGCAGCACCCGGGCCGTCTCCCGGCCTTCCGTGCCGGCCGCCCGGACGGTGCGGACCCCTTCGACGGCCTCGGCCAGCGCGGCCGCGATCCGCCCCTGGGCCTGCTGATAGCGCGACGCGCTGTCGGAGGTGTCCCGGGAGACGGCACGCAGGAGAAACGCCAGCACGGGGGCTCCGGCGAGGAACACGGCCGCGAGCCACCAGTCGATCACCGCGAGGGCGATCACCCCGCCGACCGGCCCGGCGAGCGCGGCCAGCAGCGCCGCACGGGCCGCCGGGGTGGTGCCCGCCTCGGCGGCGTTGCCCACCAGACGGGCCACGAGGTCACCGGAGCCGAAGCGGTCGGCGGCCCGCGGGCCGACGCCCAGGACGTGCCCGGTCAGCCGGCGGCGCAGCCAGGCCGTCGTACGGGCGTCGACGGTGCCGGTGAGGACGGTCTGGGCCGCGTCGAGCAGACCCAGCAGCAGGACGAGGCCGGCGCAGCAGAGCACCCAGCGGGTCGCCGGGGCGTGCGCCAGCACGAGATCGAGGGCCCGGCCGAGCACAGCAGGGAGCAGCAGTCCGGCACCGGTGGCGGCGATGCTCACCAGGCACAGCACCACACAGCGGGACCCGCTGTACCGGGTGGCGGTGCGCAGCAGCGTGCGCGCGTGTCCGGCCGCCGGGTCGTCGTCGCCGCGCGGGGTCATACGGGCCTTTCCTGGAACGGGAAGGAGCCCGGGCGGCCCCGCCTCGAAGGGAGAGAGCCGCCCGGAGCGAGCAGACCGTGGATCAGAGACAGAGCAGAACGCTCGCGGCGCTGATGCAGGAGAGCAGGCTCACCGTGCTGTTGCCGCCGTCCGTGCGCTCTTCGGTCTCGATGGTCTGCAGGTCGAGAAGTGCCATGGTGATTCCTTCCGTTGGGTGTCCGTCCGTGGTCATCCGTGGGGACGGGGTGGTGTCACGACTCCGCGGGATCGCGGAACCGCGTCTGGGGGCCGCCGGTGGGCGGCGGGAGGAACGGCAGGTGGGCGCCGGCCGCGGGGTCGAGCGCCGCGCCGAGCGCCAGCAGGCACCCTGCCGTTCCGGTGGCGAGGTCCATGGAGAGCCGCATCATCTGGTGTCCCGGGAAGGCGAGTTGGCCCTCGTAGGTCATCGCGAACCAGCCGAGCCCGGCGATCTGCGCGGCCAGCCGGTCCTCGGTCGCGCCCGGCGTGGTGGTGCGGCTGAGGTGCAGGATCATTCCCGCCCGGCCCTGGAAGAGCCCGGGCTGCGCGTAGAAGCGGGAGGTGGCCGCGGTGAGCACTCCGGAACGGGCCCCTGCGAACTCCGCGGCCCGGCCGGGGGAGTGGGCCACGAGATCGTCGAGGACCATGCCCAGGCCCGCGCTGCCGTCGCCGAGGTAGGGCAGGGTCCGCCAGCCCTCGTCGACCTCCAGCGAGCCGTTCTCCCGGGTCACGCAGGACGCCAGGTCCCGGTGCAGGGCCACGGCCGCCGCCTCCAGCCAGGCCTCCTCACCGGTCCACTCGTACTGCCGCAGCATCAGCAGGGCGGCGCCGCTCGCGCCGCGCAGCAGGCCGGCGCGCGGCCGGGACCCGGCAGGGACCGGCTCGGTGAGCCGCTGGACGAGGATCCGGGCGGCCTCGTGGGCCCGTTCGCCCAGTTCCGCCTCGCCGGTCGTGCCGGCCAGGTGCCCGAGGACCAGGCCCAGCCCGGCGAGTCCGCCGTGCAGGTCGGAGGAGAGGTTCTGCCACCGCTCGGCGAGGATGCCCTCGACCAGGTCCAGGGCCCGCTGCCGGTGCCCGAGCCGGTCGAGGACCAGGGCGACGCCCGCGAGCCCGTCGTACAGGCCGAGCGGGGTGCCGACCGGGGGCGGTGAAGTACGGTCCAGCAGCCAGCGCTCGCCCTCCTCGTACCGCTCGGCGCCGGCCGCGTCCAGCGCGAACAGCACCCCCGCGGCGCCGTGTGCGAGCCCGAGCCCGCCGCCGTCGGAGAACTGGGCGATGTCGCCTGGGAAGAGCCGGTCGTCGCGCTCCGGGGTGGCCGAGGCGAGGATGGCCTTGACCATCGAGTCGCGGCTGTAGGGCCAGTCGCCCGGGTCCACCGGCACGGAGGCGGTGGCCACGGTACGGCCGGACACCTCCCGGGTGATCTCGGTGACCGCCTCGTCGAGGAACTCCCGCGGCACGTCCGGGAACTCCTTGGAGATCACCTCCGCCAGATGCGCCGCCTTGCCGCGGTCGACCACGAACAGCGTGGTGACCGGCAGGAACAGGGCCAGCCGCAGACAGGCCAGCGCATAGCGGTCGACGTCGGCGCCGCGGCGGTCCGGCGGGGCGAAGAACCCGGGGTGGGCGACGACCTGACGGCCGTTCTCCCCGGCCGGTGCCGCGGCCTCGAAGTCGAGGAGGAACACCGTCTCCTCGTCCGGGGCGACCATGATGTTGAAGACGTGCAGGTCGTTGAAGACGATGCCCCGGGCGTGCACCGCCGCCACGGCCTCCTCCACCCGGCGGTGGATGCGCAGCGCCCAGGACGTGTAGGAAGCGACGGCCTCCGCGTCCGGGTCCTGGGTGAGCAGCGGATGCCGCTCCGCGAAGAAGGAGTTGAGCGGACGGCCCTCCAGTAAGTCCATCACCAGGAAGCGGTGGCCGCCGAGCTCGAACCAGTCCCGCACCTCAGGCACCACACCGGTGCCCGCGACCTGCTCCAGCGCCTGCTTCTCCCGCTCCAGCCGGGCGATCGCGTCGGCGCCGTCCGAGGCGAGCCCCGCGTGCGGCCGGCCCTCCTTGAGGACGACCTTGCGCCCGTCACGGGTGTCGGTGCCCGCGTAGACGCCGCCGCCGTTGGAGAAGTGCAGCGCCTTCTCGATGCGGTACGGCAGTTCGCCCGTCGTCGTGTTGTTCCGGGCGTCGAGATGCGGCTGGAGGAACGGCGGCAGCGTCACCCACTCGGGCACCTGGAACGACGGCGACCGCCGGTCCGGCACCAGTCGGCCCTCCCCGTCGCGCACCGCCGGCACCAGCGAACCCCGCTCGTCCACCACGAACGCACGGGCGAAGGCGCCGTAGCGCACGTACAGCGGGCCCTCGCCCCAGCGCAGGTCGGTGAGGATGTACGGCCCCTCGAAACCCTTCAGCAGCTCGCCCAGTTCACGCAGCACCCGGTGCAGCTGCCGCTCGTCGGCCGGGTAGACCGTGACGAACTTGCCGCTGCCGTCGCGCGGGGCGTACTTGGTGTTGCGCAGGTGGAGCAGGTGCGGACCCGGCACGAATTTGAAGGGGACCCGCTGCTCGACGCAGTAGTCCCACACGATCCGGGCGATCTCCTCCGCGTTCGCCCGGGTCGCCGAGGCGTGGATCTTCCACCCCTGGGCCGGGCCCTGCAGCGGTTCGCCGTCCGGGCCGAGCGGCGTCATCGTCTGCCAGTCGCCGATCCGGGCCGACTCCCAGCCCTCGGGCAGCGGCCGGCGGGCCGTCTCGTAGAGGTGGACGGCGGCCGTGTCCTGGCCGCCCCGCGTGAGCCGGTCCGGCGTCTCGTAGAAATGCCGGTCGGCCAGCGCGTACACCTCGTACCGCTTGTCCATGCGTCCCCCTCCGTGACGAGCACCGAGCTTTCCAGCCACCCACCGGCCACGCACAGTCACGCCTGTCACGAGAACACCGTGCGGAACGCATGCGTCAAGACATGTTCGGTTTCATTCGAGCGACCCCCCTCGGCGCCGGTCCACGGAACGCCCACAGGGGCTGCGCGGGTGTCCCATTAGCGCTGTAATGGCCAACGTGGTCAGTCAGGGCGCCCAGGAGCGCGGAACGCGGACACTGCGTGCCGAAAGTGCCCTCAAGGCGATCGCGGCCGATCAGGACTCGCCTGGACGGCTGCGCCGCGTCCTCGAACAGGCCCTGGTCTTCGCCGGCGCGTCGCTCGCCGCCGTCTACGCGCCCGGCGAGGACGGCGAGCTGCTGTGCCTGATGGAGTCGGCGGGGGTCCCGAGGACGCTGTACGGACTGCGCGACAGCTACCCGCGCACCGGGCGGTCCCCGGTCGCCGAGGCCCACCGCGGCGGCCGGACGGTGTCGCTGGGCCCGGCGGAACTCGCCGCGAACGCCCAGGCCCGGCGCGTTCCGTCCGCCGACTTCTCCCTGACCGCCCTTCCCGTACGGGCGGAGGGTGGCTGCCTGCTGGCCGTGAGCGAGTGCCCCGGAGGGTTCGCCGCCGACGACATCGCATGCCTGGAGCTCGTCGCCGACGCCGTCGCCTTCACCGTCCCGGCCGCGCCCGCCGAGGCCGGGGAGCTGCCGCCGAGCGCCTTCAGCCTCGCCATGGACACCGGCCGCGTCCGGGTCGGAGACGACCTGCTGGACCTGTTCGGCCTGGACCCGGTGGAGTTCGACGGCCGCGTCGAGACGCTGCTCAGCCTGACCGTCCCCGAGGACCTGCCCTCACTGATGTCCGTGGTGGAGGCCGACCACATGTCCATCGGCGACCGCGAGCTGGAGTTCCGGGTGCTCCAGCCCGCCGGGCCACCGAAGTGGCTCCGGCTGCGCGGGCGCCTGCTGCCCGGCGGCGAGGGCCGCCCGGCGCGGCTGGTGGGCACGGTCGTCGACGTCTCCACGCTGCGCTCCGACGTCACCGACGTGGCCCGGGTCCAGCGGCTGGCCGCCGCGCTGGCCACCGCCGTGACCGTCCGCGACGTCGGCAAGGCCGTGGTCGCCGCGCTGCGCCGGCCCCTGCGGGCCGACCGGATCGCGCTCGCCGAACTGGAGGGCGACCGGCTGGTCGTCACCGTCCTCGACCCGCCCGAACCGGAGGCCTGGCCGGAGTTGTGGCGGTCGGAGTGGCGCAGCGAGTGGCCCGACGCGCCCGTGCGCGCCATGCCCACACTCGCCGCGGCGATGCGCGAGGGCAGGGCCCGCATCTGGCCCGCCGGCAGTCCCCTCGAACGCGCCCTCGCCGAGGTGGGCCCCGGCGGCCTCGCCGTGCTCCCGCTGCCCGCCGGGAACCGCATGGCCGGAGCCTGCCTGATCGGCTGGGACACCCCGCACGACTTCGGCGCCGACGAACGCGCCCTGCTCACCGCCTGCGCCGGCCTCGCCGGACAGGCCCTGGTGCGGGCCCGGGCCTTCGACGCCGAGCACGAGCTCGTCGGCATGCTCCAGCGCCAGTTGCTGCCGCGCAGCCTGCCCCGGCTGCCGGGCGCGGTGGCCGTCGCCCGCTACCTGCCCAGCACCGCCGGGCTCGAACTCGGCGGCGACTGGTACGACGTCATCCCGCTGCCCGACCACCACGTCGCCCTCGTCATCGGCGACGTCCAGGGCCACAGCGCAGGTGCCGCGACCCTCATGGGCCAGATGCGCACCGCCCTGCGCGCCTACGCCGTCGAGGGGCACCCGCCGGACGTGGTCGTCGCGCACGCCAACCGGCTGCTGACGGACATGGAGAGCGACCTCTTCGCCACCTGCTGCTACGTCGACGTCGACCTGGAGGAGGGCGCCGCGTGGTGTGTCCGGGCCGGGCACCTGCCGCCGGTGCTGCGCTACCCGGACGGCCGGACCGAGATCGCGGAGGCCGAGGGCGGCCCGCCCCTCGGGGTGGTCACCCGGGCCGACTTCCCCATGCACCCCCTGCGGCTCCCGCCGGGCACCGTGCTCGCCCTAGCCACGGACGGGCTCGTCGAGACACCCGACTCCGACATCGACGAGGGCATGGACCACCTCGCCGAGCGGCTGGCCGACGCCACCCCCGCCGACCTCGGGCTGCTCGCCGACGCCCTCCTGGGCGACGCCCCGCGCAGCGACGACGTCGCCCTGCTCCTGATGCGCTACGACGGCATGGACCTGCGCCCGCTGCGGGAGAGCTGGACGGTCTGGCGGGTGCCGCAGGCGGTCGGCCACGCCCGCCGCTTCGCCCGGCGCACCCTGCGCTCCTGGGGCGTCACCGCCGACTACGACGCCGTGCTGCTCGTCGTCTCCGAGCTCGTCACCAACGCCCTGGTCCACACCGACGGCAAGGTCCGCATGGACCTCACCCTCGTCAACGACCGGCTGCGCATCGCGATCGCCGACGCCTCCCCGCGCTCACCGGTCCGGCCGGCCAGCATCAGCTGGGAGGCCACCGGCGGCCGCGGCATCCTCCTCGTCGAGGCCCTCGCCGCGACCTGGGGCACCCTGCCGGTCAGCGGAGGCAAACAGGTGTGGGCGGAACTGCTGCTGGGCCGGCCGACGACGTGACCGGCCCCGCGGGGTGGCAGGACGGCCCCGTGCGGGGGGGGCGTGCGTGCCGGCACCCTCAGGCTCGGCCGCGGAGACAGGACCGGCCCCGCGGGGTGGCAGGGCGAGTCCGTGCGCGGGGGCGTGCGTGCCGGCACCCTCAGGCTCGGCCGCGGAGGTACGACCGGCCCGGTGCGGCGGCAGGGCGAGCCCGTGCGCGGGGGCGTGCGTGCCGACACCCTCAGACTCGGCCGCGGAGGTACGACCGGCCGGGCCCCTGGGCTGCGATACGGACGCCCGGCCCCTCGGTCGCGGGACGCGACCGGCAGGCAGGAGGCGTGGTCCTGTCCCCCTGCCCCGTCGAGCCGTGGCGGCCGGGCCGCCCGGCGATGACGCCCTCAGCCCAGCCGCTTCAGCAGCTCCTCCGCCAGCGGGGCCGACGACGCGGGGTTCTGGCCCGTGACCAGGTTGCGGTCGGTGACCACGTGCGGGGCCCACGGCTCACCGGCCCGTACGGTCACCCCGGCCTCGGTGAGGCGGTCCTGGAGCAGCCACTTCGCGCGGTCGGCGAGACCGCCCTGGACCTCCTCGGCGTTGGTGAACGCCGCGACCTCGTACCCGGCGAAGACGTTCCGGCCGTCGGCCCCCACGGCGGCCAGCAGCGCCGCCGGCCCGTGGCAGACGACGCCGAGCGGCCTGCCCGACTCCAGGGCCCGGGCCAGCAGCCGACCGGAGTCGGCGTTCACGGCGAGGTCCTCCATCGGGCCGTGGCCGCCGGGGTAGAAGACGGCCGCGTAGTCCTCCAGCCGGACGTCCTCGAGCCGGACGGGGCTCCGCAGCTCCGTGAAGGACTCGAGCGCCTTCGCGATGCGGTCGGCGTTCTCCTGGCCCCCGTTCACCTCGGGAGCCAGGGAGGCCCGGTCGACGGTGGGCTGGACACCGCCGGGCGTGGCCACGACGACCTCGTGACCGGCGGCCCGGAACGCCTCGTACGGGGCGACGGCCTCCTCGGCCCAGAAGCCGGTCGGGTGCCCGGTGCCGTCGGCCAGGGTCCAGGTGTCGGCGCCGGTGACGACGAAGAGGATCTTCGACATGGTGGTGCATCTCCATCAGACGGGCCGCGGTCGGACAGCGCGGCGATGATTCGAACGCTGACGACCGTAAGCGCCCGGATCAGATGTTTTCCAATGGCATGACCGATGGCTGCCATAGGCTTTCCCATGGCGGACCCCGGTAAGGTCGGGTCTCGTGAGGCCCCACGACCCCGTCGGCGCGGCCGGGACCCCCGCGCAGCCCGACCTCAACCTGCTGCGCACCTTCCTGGCCGTGTACCGGTCCGGTTCCTTCACGGCCGCCGCCCACCTGCTGGGCCTGTCCCAGCCGACCGTCACCACGCAGATCCGCTCGCTGGAGCGGCAGACCCGCCGGGAGCTGTTCGAACGACTGCCCCGCGGCGTCGCCCCGACGGCCGTGGCCCACGACCTCGCGGCGCGTGTGGCGGCCCCCCTCGACGCGCTCGCGGCCGCCACCGGCCCGGGCCCCCGCGAGCAGGCGCACGCGGAGCCGGTCCACCTGGCCGGGCCCGCGGAGCTGCTCTCCACCCGGGCCCTGCCCGCCCTGGCCCCGCTCGTCACGGAGGGCGTCCGGCTGCGCGTCACGACGGGACTGACCGAGCCCCTGCTCGACGAACTGCGCGCGGGGCGCCACGACCTGGTGATCGCCACCAGCCGGCCCCGCGGCCGCACCCTGTCCGCGGTGCCGCTGGCGGACGAGGAGTTCGTCCTGGTCGCCGCCCCCGCCTGGGCCGACCGGGTCGCCGCGCGCACGGCCGCCGACGGACCGGCCCCGCTGCCCGGCAAGCCGGCCGCGGTGCACGAGGGACCGGCCGCGGCGCACGACGTACCGGCCGCCTTGCACGACGTGCCGCTGATCACGTACGCCGAGGACCTGCCCATCGTGCGGCGCTACTGGCGACACGTCTTCGGCCGCCGCCTCAACTGCCGCGCCGCGGTCTCGGTGCCGGACCTGCGGGCCGTCCTCGCGCTGGTCACGGCCGGTGCCGGCTTCAGCGTGCTGCCGCGCTACCTGTGCGCCGGGGAACTGGCGTCCGGCGCCCTGGTCCTGCTCGACGCCCCCGAGGACGCGCCGATCAACACCGGCTTCCTCGTCCAGCGGCCCGGCGCCTCCGGCAACCCGCACGTCGCCCTCGTCCGTGACCGCCTGCTGGAGGCCGGACGCACCTGGTGACGCCGCGGGCCGAACGGGTACCCGCCGTGGCGTAGGACGGAGAGACCGCCACGAGCCGAAGGAAGAGGAACGACATGGCTCAGCATGTCCGCGACATCATGACCGGCGACCCGGTCACCGTCGAGCCGCAGACCTCCGTCGCCGAGGTGGCGCGCATCATGCGCGACGAGGACCTCGGGGCCGTCCTGGTGACGGACGGCGACCACCTGCGCGGCCTGGTCACCGACCGTGACCTCGTGGTGCGCACGGTGAGCCGCGGCGGCGACCCGGAGCGGATCAGCGTCGCCGGCGCGTGCAGCGACGAACTGGTCACCGTCAGCCCCGACGAGGAGCTGGCCCAGGCGGTGCAGCTGATGCGCGAGCACTCCGTGCGCCGCATCCCGGTCGTCGACCACGGGCACCCCGTCGGCATCGTCTCCCTGGGGGACATGGCCATGGAGCGCGACCCCGAGTCCGCGCTCGGCGACATCAGCGCCGCGCGGCCCAACGCCTGACCGGCGACCCGCCGGACGGCCCCGCGCACCACACGGTGCGCGGGGCCGCCGCGCGTGTCCCGAACACCGAGTCGGTGGAGGGAAGTTCGACGTGGTGACACGCGTGTTCCATGCCGGGTTTGTTCGGTTTTTCGCCGGGAACTCGAACGGCAGTGGAAGCAGAAGGAAGATGATGAGTCGTGGAGTCCATGGACACCAGTGAGAAGCCAATCGTCCGTCAGCACGAGACCGGCTGGTCGAAGGCACGCCGACTGCGCGGCAAGGCCGCCCTGCGGACCTGCCTCCCGGCCGTGGAGGACCGCGGCGCACCCGTGGCGTCCCGCTCCGGCGCGGAGTCGAACATCGTCCGGGGTGAAGACTGAGCCCTCCCCTCAGCACCGCGCGGTGACGATCCGAGCAACTCCGCGCATCGACAAGTAAAAGAAGTGATGTTCACATCCGCCGGTTCACGACTAAGGTGAACCGAATGAAGGCTCTCGTGCTGTCCGGCGGCGCAGGAACACGACTGAGGCCGATCACGCACACGTCGGCCAAGCAACTGGTGCCCGTGGCCAACAAGGCCGTGCTGTTCTACGGGTTGGAGTCGATCGCCGAGGCCGGCATCACCGATGTGGGCATGATCGTCGGAGAGACGGCCGACGAGATCGAGGAAGCGGTCGGGGACGGGTCGAGGTTCGGCCTCAAGGTCACCTACATCCCCCAGGAACGGCCCCTCGGGCTGGCCCACGCCGTGCTGATCGCCCGGGACTTCCTCGGTGACGACGACTTCGTGATGTACCTCGGCGACAACTTCATCGTCGGCGGCATCACGGGCCTCGTCGACGAGTTCCGCAGCAACCGGCCCGACGCGCAGATCCTGCTCACCCGCGTCGCCGACCCGCGCGCCTTCGGGGTCGCCGAACTCGACCCGTCCGGCCAGGTGATCGGCCTGGAGGAGAAGCCCGAGCAGCCCAAGAGCGATCTCGCCCTGGTCGGCGTCTACATGTTCACGCCCCTCATCCACGAGGCGGTCCGCGCCATCGAACCGTCCTGGCGCGGCGAACTGGAGATCACCCACGCCATCCAGCACCTGATCGACACCCGCGCCGACGTGCGCTCCACGGTCATCAAGGGCTACTGGAAGGACACCGGCAACGTCGGCGACATGCTCGAGGTGAACCGCACGGTCCTCGAGGCCATGGAGCGGCGCATCGACGGCGACGTGGACGACGCGTCGGAGACCATCGGGCGCGTCGTGGTCGAAGAGGGCGCGCGGATCATCGGCTCCCGTGTCGTCGGGCCGGTCGTCATCGGCTCGGGCACGGTCGTCACCAACTCCTACGTGGGTCCCTTCACCTCCGTCGCCGAGAACTGCCGGATCACCGACAGCGAGCTGGAGTTCTCGATCGTGCTGCGGGACTCCTCGATCGAGGGCGTCGGCCGGATCGAGGCCTCGCTGATCGGCCGGCACGTCGAGGTGACCCCCGCCCCCAGTGTCCCCAGCGCCCACCGCCTCGTCCTCGGAGATCACAGCAAGGTGCAGATCACTTCATGAACCTCCTCGTCACCGGCGCCGCCGGGTTCATCGGCTCCCGCTACGTCCGCGCCCTGCTCGCCTCGGACGCACCCGACGCGCCGCGCATCACCGTGCTGGACAAGCTCACCTACGCCGGCACCCTCGACAACCTCGAACTGACCCACCCGCGGCTGGAGTTCGTCCAGGGCGACATCTGCGACGCCGAGCTCGTCGACAAGCTCATGGCCGACGCCGACCAGGTCGTGCACTTCGCCGCCGAGTCCCACGTGGACCGCTCCATCAGCGGCGCCGCCGACTTCGTCCGCACCAACGTCCTCGGCACCCAGACCCTGCTGGACGCCGCCCTGCGCCACGACGTCGGCCCCTTCGTGCACGTCTCCACCGACGAGGTCTACGGCTCCATCGAGTCCGGCTCCTGGCCCGAGGACCACCCGCTCCAGCCGAACTCGCCGTACTCGGCCTCCAAGGCCTCCTCCGACCTGCTCGCCCTGGCCTACCACCGCACCCACGGCCTCGACGTGCGCGTCACGCGCTGCTCCAACAACTACGGGCCGCACCAGTTCCCCGAGAAGGTCATCCCGCTCTTCGTCACCAACCTCCTCGACGGCCACACGGTGCCGCTGTACGGCGAGGGCCGCAACGTCCGCGACTGGCTGCACGTCGACGACCACTGCCAGGGCGTCGACCTCGCCCGCACCAAGGGCCGGCCCGGCGAGATCTACAACATCGGGGGCGGCACCGAACTCACCAACAAGGAGCTCACCGGCCTGCTCCTGGACGCCTGCGGCGCCGGCTGGGACCGGGTGGAGTACGTCGAGGACCGCAAGGGCCACGACCTGCGCTACTCCGTCGACTGCACCAAGGCCCGCGACGAACTCGGCTACCGCCCCCGCCACGACTTCACCACCGGCCTCGCCGAGACCGTCGCCTGGTATCGCGACAACCGGGACTGGTGGGAGCCCCTGAAGCGGCGCGTCGCGCAGGAGCGGGCATGAGGTGGCTGATCGCCGGGGCGGGCGGGATGCTCGGCCGTGACGTCGTCGAGGAACTCACGCGGCGCGGCGAGACGGTCGTCGGCCTCGACCGCACCGCCCTCGACATCACGGACCCGGGAGCCGTCGACGCCGCCGTACGGGAGCACCGCCCCGACCTCGTGGTGAACTGCGCCGCCTACACGGCCGTCGACGACGCCGAGACCGACGAGGCCCGTGCCCTGGAGATCAACGGCGACGGCCCCCGCTTCCTGGCCCGGGCCTGCGCCGCGCAGGGCGCCCGCCTGATCCACGTCTCCACCGACTACGTCTTCTCCGGCGAGGCCCGCACCACCCCCTACCCGGAGGACCACCCGACCGGCCCGCGCACCGCCTACGGCCGCACCAAGCTGGCCGGGGAGCGGGCCGTGCTGGAGGAACTCCCCGGTGCGAGCGCGATCGTGCGCACGGCGTGGCTCTACGGCGTCCACGGCTCCAACTTCGTCCGCACCATGATCGGACTGGAAGGGCGCCGGGACACCCTCGACGTCGTCGACGACCAGCGCGGACAGCCCACCTGGAGCGCGGACGTCGCCGAGCGGATCGCCGGTCTCGGTCCCCGGCTCGGCCCCGAGGCGCACGGCGTCTTCCACGCGACCAGCTCCGGAGAGGCATCCTGGTACGACCTCGCCCGCGAGGTGTTCTCCCTCATCGGCGCCGACCCCGACCGGGTGCGCCCGACCAGCAGCGCGGCCTTCCCCCGGCCGGCGCCCCGCCCGGCGTACAGCGCCCTCGCGCACCGGCGGTGGCAGGAGATCGGCCTGCCGCTGCCCCGTGACTGGCGCTCCGCCCTGCACGAAGCACTGCCCCGTATCCGCAAGGAAGGTCTTCCTCGTGAAACGCCATGAGTTCCTCCGGGAACTGCACAAGGTCAGCGCCAATCGCAACTACCTGGAGATCGGCGTCAACGACGGGCGCAGCCTGACGCTGTCCCGCGTGCCCAGCATCGCGATCGACCCGGCCTTCAAGGTGGTCTCGGAGCTGAGGTGCGACGTCCACCTGGTGAAGGCCACCAGCGACGACTTCTTCGCGCGTGACAACCCGCTCCAGCACCTCAAGGGCGGCCGCCACCCGCTGCGCAACCTGCGCCGCGGCCGCAGCCCGATCGGCTACTGGCGCCGTACGACGCTGGACCTGTCGTTCATCGACGGCATGCACCTGTTCGAGTTCGCGCTGCGCGACTTCATGAACGTCGAGAAGTACTCGGACTGGGGCAGCGTGATCGTCCTCGACGACATGCTGCCGCGCAGCGTGGACGAGGCCGCCCGGGACCGGCACACCAACGCCTGGACCGGCGACGTCTTCAAGATCACCGAGGTGCTGGCGCGGTACCGCCCCGACCTGGTCACGGTGCAGGTGGACACCGCCCCCACCGGCCAGCTGGTCGTCTTCGGCGCCGACCCGAACAACCGGGTCCTGCACGACAAGTACGACGAGATCATGGCCGAGTACAAGATCCCCGACCCGCAGAAGGTGCCGGAGGCGATCCTGGAGCGGGCCGGCGCGGTCCGGCCCGAGGCCCTCCTGGAAGCGGGCTTCTGGCGGCCCCTCACCCAGGCCCGCAACCGTGGCCTGCCCCGCTCCGTGGGCTGGGAGCCCCTGCGCAAGGCCCTGCAGCAGGTCGGCGTCAGCCGCTGAGACGACGGGGCCGGCCACCGCCCGGGAGCGGCCGGCGCCGACGCCCTTCCCGGGCTGTACGGAGCGCAGGCCCGGACGCCGCTCGCGTCCGGGCCTGCGGTGTGCCCCAGGCCGGGTCGAGGGCTACGTGCCCTGCCCGCTCCGCAGTTCCTCGTAGTACGCCAGGCAGGCCTCGTACGAGGGCAGGAGGCCCTGGCGCTCCGCCTCGGCCAGGGTCGGGGCCTGCTGGTCCTTGGGGGACAGGAGCGGGGTGATGCCCTCGGGCCACTCGATGCCCAGGGCCGGGTCGAGCGGGTGGATGCCGTGCTCACGGCCCGGGGCGTAGCCCTCCGAGCACAGGTAGACCACCGTCGCGTCGTCCGTGAGGGCCATGAAGGAATGACCCAGGC
The DNA here is from genome assembly GCF_021474405.1 of [Streptosporangium] indianense. GTDB lineage: Bacteria > Actinomycetota > Actinomycetes > Streptomycetales > Streptomycetaceae > Streptomyces > Streptomyces indiaensis. Next base: position 18,797 of record NZ_JAKEIO010000054.1, on the reverse strand, counting down.
CCTCCGCGAGGAACACGGCGTGGCGCGTGTCGTCGTCGAGCCGTACGGCCTCCGACTTCCCGTAGGTGGGGGAGCCGACGCGGATGTCGATCACCACGTCCAGGACGGCGCCGCGCACACACGTGACGTACTTGGCCTGGCCGGGCGGCACGTCGGCGAAGTGCACACCGCGCAGCACGCCCCGCCGCGAGACCGAGCAGTTGGCCTGGGCCAGGGACAGGTCGTACCCCGTCGCCTCGTGGAACTCGGCACCGCGGTACCACTCGTGGAAGCTGCCCCGGTCGTCCGGGAAGATCTTCGGTTCCAGGACCCAGGCGCCCTCTATCCCCAGGGGTCGCATGTCGTCACCGCCCTCCGGCCTTGATGCGGGAATTCACCTTCCGGCGTGCGGCGCCGAGGACGCGCCGCGCGCGCCGGGCCAGCCGCAGCGCGGCACCGGGCCCGGGCGCCGGTGTCACCAGTACGCTTCCGCCCCCGGCGCGCAGCGCGAACGGCAGGCCGGCGAAGCGGGCTCCCTCGGCGCCCGGGTTCGGACACACGGCCACCCGCCAGACGTCGCCGGAGAGGTCCTCGGCGGGCAGGTCCGCCGCCAGCACCGAGCTCGCCCGGTCCCCGTCGGGGGAGAGGGTGCCGGAGATCTCCAGGATCCGGCTGGAGGAGACGAACCGCAGCCGTGCCCGGGTCTCGCCCGGGACGTGCACCGGGAGCAGGACACGCAAGCGCCCGTCGGAGACGGTGACGTCCCCCAGCTGCACGCGGCCCAGTCCGAGCCGCTTGCCGCGCACGCCGAGCTCCAGGGAGAGGTTGCCGTGCGGTGCGGTCCAGTACGGCAGTACCGCGCGGTCGCCGACGACCCCCGCGGGGGGCGTGGGCCGCTCCTCGCGCGGCGCCGGGCCCAGTCGGCACTCCTTGGTCCAGCCGCCCGACTTCACCCGGACGAGGGCGTCCCAGACGCCGTCGCGGGGCAGGTCGGCCGGGTCGACCGTGGCGGTCGCCCGCAGCACCAGCCGGACCTCCTCGCCGTCCCCGGCCGGTACGGTCTCGCGGGTGAACTCCACCGGCTGGAAGTACTGCGCGGCGCTGGTGCGCTCCCGCAGCAGCAGATCGGCCGTGGCCTGCCCGAACCGCGCGGCGGTCTCCGAGGCCACCCAGCGCACCGCCTCGGTGACGTCCTTGGGCACGTCGGTCAACGGCGCCGCCTCGGCGTCGGCGGGGAACAGCATCGGTTCGCCGCCGGACAGGTACTCGGCGGTGAATGCGATGCGGAGCGCGCCGTCGCGCCACTCGATGTCCCCGGGGGCCGCCGTGGGGGCGACGCCCGCCTCCCACTCCGCGAAGGCCACCACGTCGTCGTACCGGTCGGCCGCCGTCAGCGCGGCGATGACCTGCTGCGTCGGCTGCAGACCGGCCGCGACGCCGGGCCCGAAGCGCTCGACGACGACCTCGTGGATCTCCCCGAACAGCTCGCGGCGGTAGTCGTCGGGCAGGCTCAGCAGGCGCCGGGACCGCAGCCGCTCCACCATCTCCACGCGCAGCCACCGCCGGAACAGGCGGTCGCGCACCGGACCCGGCTCCGTGTACTGCTCGACGACGTCGAGGGCCTCGCGCAGGTTCGCGAAGTAGCCGACGGGGTCGAAGCGTTCGAAGCCCGCGTTGGAGCCGTCGTCCCGCCGGATGTGGTAGTAGCAGACGTAGTCGCTGAGCACCGAGACGTTCTCCGCGCGCAGATACGCCTCGGTGACGAAGACGTGGTCCTCCAGGCGCCGCCTGCCCTCGGGAAAGCGCAGGCCGATACGGTCCAGGAAGGCCCGGCGGACCATTTTGTGCGGGGTGAGGCTGTCGATGAGCGGGGCGTTCTCGACGGTGGCACGCGGACGGTTGCGGCGGAACAGCTCCACCGGCACCCCGCGGTTCTTGCCCGCCATCTTGCCCACGACGACGTCGGCGCCGTGGGCCGTGCCGTAGTCGTACATCCGCTCCAGGGCCTCGTCGCCCAGGTAGTCGTCGTTGTCGACGAACATCACGAACTCGCCCCGGGAGGCCTCGATGCCGACGTTGCGGGGCTTGCCCGACCAGCCGGAGTTCTCCTGGTGGATGACCTTCATCCGGGGGTCCTCGGCGGCGAGCGCGTCGAGCCGGGCCGGGGTCTCGTCGGTCGAGCCGTCGTCGACGAAGATCACCTCGAACTCGTCGGGAGGCAGCGACTGCCGCTGCAGCGAGGAGATGCAGTCCTCGATGTAGATCCCCGGGTTGTACACGGGGACGATGACGCTGACCTTGACCGGCATCGGGTTTCCGGGCCCCTTCGGGTCGCTTGCCGTAGACGTCCTGTTGTACTGCGTGTTGCCCGATGCTAACCCGCTCGGCGAGGCCGCCTCACCTTTCGAGACCTCGCCGTGATCATCTCCGCCGAAGGGCAACTGAGCTGCTGCGTCTGTCTGTTCGCGGTCAAAGAGTCTCGTCGGCCGGGTCAGTCGGAGACATCCACGCCGTAGCCGCGGGCGAGAGCGACCAGTCCCCGGTCGTACCCCTGGCCCACCGCACGCAGGGCACGAACGGCAACGGCAGTTCGAGGCGCGCCGCCTCCCGCAGCGAGGCGCGCAGCACGCCCGCCAGCACCCGGGTGTCGTCGAGCGCGTCGTGTGCCCTGCGCCGGGGGAACACCGTAGTGGGCGGCGAGCGTGCCCAGCCTGAGGTCCTCGGTCGGCGGGTCGACCCGTCGATGCAGCGCGAGGGTGCACAGGCGACGGGCCACCGGCAGCGCCGCGCCGGCGCGGGCGAACTCATGGGCGAGGAAGTCGTAGTCGAACTGCGCGTTGTGCGCGACGAGCACCCGGTCCCGCTGCATCCCGGCGATCCGCGGCGCGACCTGGTCGAAGACCGGCGCACCCCGCAGCCTCTCGGCCGTGAGCCCGTGGACATGCACCGGCCCGGGATCGCAGCCGGGGTCCAGGAGCGTCGAGAACTCGTCCGTCTGTTCCCCGTCCGGCCCCAGCACCCCCACGGCCACCGCCAGCACCCGGTCCCGTCGGGCGACGAGTCCTGACGTCTCCACGTCGAGCACCGCCCAGTCGTGGGCGTGGTCGCGCAGGCCGGGCGAAGGCGGGGGAGAGGAGAGACGTGGAGGAAGGATGGAGAGGTCTTCACCGTTCCTTCAACCCGGATGCCGATTCATCCGGATACGTGGATGGCGAACGACACCCTCTAGGGTGAGGACGTGCGACTGCTCCTGATGTCCGACACCCACCTGCCCAAGCGCGCCAGGGAACTGCCCGTCCCCCTGCTCGCCGAACTCCCGCACGCCGACGTGGTGTTCCACGCCGGGGACTGGGTCGACACGGACACCCTCGATCTGCTGGAGGCGCGCTGCCGCAGGCTCGTCGGGGTGTACGGGAACAACGACGGGCCGGATCTGCGGGCCCGGCTGCCGGAGGTGGCCTTCGCGGATCTGGGCGGGCTGTGCTTCGGCGTGGTGCACGAGACGGGCGCCAAGCAGGGCCGGGAGCAGCGGTGCGCCGCCCGCTTCCCCGACCTGGACGTACTCGTCTTCGGCCACAGCCACATCCCCTGGGACACCACGGCCTCCACCGGCCTGCGTCTGCTGAACCCGGGCTCCCCGACGGACCGGCGCCGCCAGCCCCACTGCACCTACATGACCGCCACGGTCGCCGACGGACGGCTCACGGACGTGGAACTGCACCGGCTGCCGCCCCGCGCACCGCGCTGAACCGCCCGGCCGTGCCCGTGCAGTGATCGCCGCATGGGTCCGGACGAGGGGTACCTCCTGAATCCGGACAACCGGCAGGCCGAGGAGATCGACGGGCATCTCGCCGCGGTGGAGGCGGGCCGCCTGGACCTCGCGACCTCGCCGATGATCTCGGCGTGGGGCCGCACACCGGCAGGCGACGGCTCCCACCTCCTCGTCTAGAGTCGCTCCCATGACGGAGGCACCGGCTCTGCACCGCGGCGCACGCTCCCGTGACGCGATCCTGGACACCGCCGGTGAGCTGATGTCGCTCCACGGCTACGCCGCCACGTCCATCTCGATGATCTCCACCGCATGCGGTCTGCCGGTGAGTTCGATCTACTGGCACTTCGGAAGCAAGGACGGGATCTACGTCGCGGTGCTGGAACGCGCCAGGACGGCGCTGCTGGCCGCCCTGCCCCCGGCCGAGGTGCCGGGGGCCGACGTCAGGCAGCGTCTGGACACCTTTCTCGGCGACTTGGCGGGCGCCTTGCGGCACCACCCGCGGGGTGTGAAGCTGCTGCTGGGGCTGGGTACGGTGCAGAAGGACGCCAGCGCGGCGGCCCTGACCGAGGTGCGCCGCTACCGCGACGCGCTGGTGGCCTGGGCCCGGGATTCCGTCAGTTCCGTCTTCGCCCTGCACGACCGCCCCGAAGTGGCGGACGAACTGGCGCGCTTCACTCTGAGGATGACGACCGGGACCGCGGTGGCCCGTTGGTTCGAGCCGGACGCGGTCCTGGAGACCGAACCGCTGCGCGTGGCGTTGCTGGCGCTGGCCGCCCACCACGGCGTTGGCGTCCGCGTCAGCGGGGGCCGTGGCGCGGAATCATGACGCGGCCTCGTAGGCGCCGATGTCACAGGCTGCGCCCTGCGGGCGGGCGACGCCGCGCTGGTCGGTGTCCGGGCAGCCGACGGCCGCGTCCAGAGCGGGACTGCCGGGGAGCAGCGCGACGGTGTCGGTGGGGCCGCCGTTGTCCGTCAGCGGCCCGAACAGGGCCGTGCGGCTGGGCAGATCGCCCGCCGCGGTCAGTCGGCAGCTGCCGTCGCCGTCGAGGTTGTGGCCCTGCGACGCGATGGTCGCGAACGCCTTCTTGCAGTCGGCGGGCGCCCCGTCGACCGTGTTGTTCGCGATGACGGAGTTGCGCAGCGTCAGGCGCCCCAGGGGAAGATCGACGATGTCGGGGATCGGCGCGGGCAGGCTGTCGAGGTAGGCGGGGGCGATGTTGATCCCGCCCCCGCCGTCGCTCGAACGGTTGCCGGTGATGGTGGAGTTGAGGATCTCCACTGCTCCGGTGCCCCGGATGTCGATGCCTCCGCCGTATCCGGCGAGGCTGCCGGGGCGGTCGCCGGGGTTCGTCACCCGGTTGTCCGCGATCGTGGAGTTGGTCACGGTGCCGGTGTCGTCGAATCTGATGCCCCCGGCCTCTCCCGCGGTGTTCCCGCTGACGGTGCTGTCGATGAGGTCGAGGTGGGAGTCCGGGACGTTGAAGACGCCGCCGCCGTAGCCCGCGGAGTTCCCTTTCACGGTGACCCGTCGCAGTGTCATGTGATGTCCGTTGGCGATCGCGCCACCACCGGTGTCGGTGATGGGGAGTTCGCGTTGTCTGGCCACGCCTCCGGTGATCGTCAGATCGGACAGCCGGGAGTCCGCCTGCATGCGGAAGGCCCGGTCGAGGCGGTTGGCGTCGATGACGGTGGTCCGTGCGCCGCCGCCCTTGATCGTGACGGGGGCGGCGACGTTGAGGTCGCCCGTGGTGGGGTCGGGGTTGTCGCCGATGATCAGCCGCGGGTCGGGCGGGATCGTCAGCCGGTAGTGGCCGGGAGGCAGCGTGATCGTGCTGCCCGGCCGGGCGTTGGCGGCCATCACCGCGGCACGCAGGCTGCATCGGCCCGAGGCGGTGAGGCACCGGCCGTCCGCACCGTCGGCGTCGACCGCGTCGGACGTGGTGTCCACGGTGTATTCCGCAGGACCGGAGTCCACGGGAGCGGCGGCATGGGCCACGGGGAGTGCGGCGGTGGTGAGGAGGACGGCGGTGATGGCGGCCGTGACGGCGGTGCGTTTCATCTGGAACCCCTCTCGGCGAGGCATCCGGGCATACCAGGGCCCGGCTGCTGCGGGGACTTCGTGGAGCACGTCGTGCCGGTGAGCGGTGCGCGGTTCGCACGGGGTGCGGCATCAGGGCGTCCGGAGGTGCGCCTTCCGCGTACCGCCTCGCGTTCTGGAGGGAGCGTTCCATTCAGAGTGGCTGATGTCCACCGACGCACTGCGAAATGGCCGAATGGGGATGCCGCCGCCACGGGCCGGGCGAGGTCGACGCGGAGCGAGGACCCGTGGTCCCCTACGCCTCCGGGAGGCCGGTGCCGGGGAAGCCGGACTCCAGTTCCACACGGTGGCGTTGAGGAAGAAGGCCATCATCCGGTACTGCCCCACGGGCATGACGATCGCGATGAGATGAGGTGTGAAGATGTTAGGGACCCCGCCCCCCGGCTCGTGGGGAGCGAGGGCCAGCCGTTCGCGGGTCCGCGGGTCCCGCTGCTCCTCGGGGAGCGACATCAGCCGCGGACGGCTCGGTCGGGCGGCTCCGTCGCGCTGGGGCGGGGCGGCCTCCGGTCTCCGGGGTACTCACCCTGGGAGACCGGCCGCACGCCGGGCGGTGACGTGCCGGGAGCGGTCAGCCCGTCGGGTCGAGGACGATCTTGCGGACGCCGTCGGAGCGGCCCGCGAACAGTTCGTACGCCGCCGGTCCGTCCGAGAGGGCGAAGCGGTGGGAGACCACGACCTCGGGCTTGATCCGTCCGGCACGGGTGAGAGCGATCAGGGGAGGGAGCTCGTAGTGCACCGAGCACAGCCCGATGGCGAACTCCAGTTCCTTGACCTGCGCCAGGTACATGTGGAACGGGAAGGCCTTGTTCTGGCTGACCCCGATCACACTGACCCGGCCCGCCTGCCGTACGGCCTTGCAGGCGAGCTGGATGGTGGCGTCGGACCCCACGGCCTCCACGACGGCGTCCGGCCCGCGGCCGGCGGTCATGTCCCGGACGGCCGACCGCACGTCGTCCCCCTCGACCGGCTCGACGCCCAGTCCGGCCGCGAAGGCGCGGCGCTCCTCGACCAGGTCCACCCCCAGCACCCGTGCAGCGCCCATCGCGAAGGCGGACTGAGCCGCCATCAGGCCCACCGGGCCGAGGCCCACGACCAGGACGGTCTCACCCGGCTGGATACGGGCACGGCGGCAGCCGTACCAGGCGGTGGGGGCGTTGTCCGTCAGGACGACGGCGGCCTCGTCGGAGATGTCCTCGGGCACGTGCACCAGGTTGACGTCGGCCTGGGGCACCGCCAGGGCCTGGGCCTGGCTGCCCGGGAGCTTCGGACCGACTCCGTAGCAGAGCTCCGTGCTCGACGTGGCGCGCTCGCACCGGGCGGTGAACCCGGCCGCGCACTGCCGGCACTGCGCGCAGCCGACGGAGGCGGGCACCAGGACCCGGTCGCCGGGCTTGAAGCGGGTGACCTGGCTGCCGGTGTCGACGACCACGCCGACGCACTCGTGGCCCGGCGTGTAGCCCAGCTCCGGGCTGAACGCGTTGCCCTCGTAGATGTGCAGGTCGCTGCCGCAGATGCCGGCCGCGGTCACCCGCACCACCGCGTCCGCGGGGCCGGTGACGGCCGGGTCCGGGACGTCCCCGTAGCGGATGTCGTGACGGCCGTGGTAGGTCAGTGCCTTCATCGGATCTCTCCCTCCCCTCGGCCCGGTCAGTCCGCGATCTTCAGCACCAGCTTGCCGTGGTTGTCACCACGGAACAGGCGCATCAGGGTCTCGGGGAACGCCGTGACCGGGCCGGACACCACGTCCTCCAGGGACTTCAGCCGGCCCTCCGCCCGCCACGCGGCCATCTGCGCGATGCCCTCCGCGTACCGGCCGGCGTAGTCGAACACCACGATGCCCGTCATGGAGGCGCGGTTGACCAGCAGCGACAGGTAGTTGGCGGGGCCCTGCGGCTTGGTGCTGTTGTACTGGGAGATCGCGCCGCAGACCACGACCCGGGCGCCGCGCGCCAGTCGGAGCAGCACGGCGTCCAGCACGTCGCCGCCGACGTTGTCGAAGTACACGTCGACGCCCTCGGGGGCGTGCTCGCGCAGCGCCTTGCGGACGTCCTCGCTCCGGTAGTCGATCGCGGCGTCGAACCCGAACTCCTCCACCACCATCCGGCACTTGGCCTCGCCGCCGGCGATGCCGATGACCCGGCAGCCGAGGATCTTGGCGATCTGCCCGACGACGCTGCCGACGGCCCCGGCCGCTCCGGAGACCACGACGGTCTGCCCCGGCTCGGGACGTCCGACCTCGATCAGGCCGAAGTAGGCCGTCAGACCCGACATGCCGAGCGTGCCGAGGTAGGTCGGCAGGGGAGCGGCCTCGGGGTCGACCTTGGTCACGCCGCGTCCGTCCGACACGCAGTACTCCTGCACACCGAACGTGCCCGACACATGGTCGCCGACCGCGAACCCGGAGTGCCGGGAGGCGACCACCCGTCCCACCGCGCCGGCGCGCATCACCTCACCGATCTCCACCGGGCGGATGTAGGACCGGCCGGCGTTCATCCAGCCGCGCATCGCCGGGTCGATCGACAGGAAGAGCACCTGTACCAGGAACTCCCCGTCGCCCGGCTGCCCCGCCGGCTCCTCGACGTGCTCCCAGTCGGTGGGGGCGGGCTCTCCCACGGGACGTGCGGCCAGGCGTATCTGGCGGTTGATCGTGCTCATCTGCGGCGACTCTCCTCGGCTGCATACCGTCCAGTCGGTACGGCCGTGAGCGTACGGGCGCCCGCCGTCCGAGGCAAGAGCCGGGCCGCAACGACGTGCGGCTCCCGCGGACGGCGGCGCCCGGGGAGTGAGCTATCCCTGCTCGGGCACGGCCATCTCGCCGAGGAGCGACCAGTCGTCCTGCGGGACGTTCGCGTTCACGATGCGCGGCGTCTCGGCCAGATGCGGGGGCAGCGTCTGCTGCGCGGCCTTGAAGTGCGCGGACTGCACGTGTGCGGCTCCGGCCTCGTCGTCGCGGAAGGCCTCGACGAGGACGTACTCCGACGGCTCCTCCACGCTGCGCGACCAGTCGAACCACAGGCAGCCGGGCTCGGCACGTGTCGCCCGGGTGAAGTCGGCGGCGATCTCGGGCCAGCGGTCGGCGTGCTCCGGGCGGACCCGGAACTTGGCGGTGATGAAGATCATGGAGTTCCCTTCGCGGTGTGCTGTTCGATCACTGTGTCAGGAGGGGCGGCGCGGATGCACCGCGCCCTCCGTCGCGCTCAGCGGCGCGCCGCTGCCGCCCCAGCGCAGTGCCACGATCTCGGCGGCGACCGACACCGCCACCTCCTCGGGCGTACGGGCCCCGAGGTCGAGGCCGACCGGTGAGCGCAGCCGTGCCAGTTCGCCTTCGGTGAGTCCGGCCTCGGACAGCCGCGCCGCCCGGTCGGCGTGGGTGCGGCGGCTGCCCATCGCCCCGATGTAGGCGGCGGGGCGGCGCAGTGCCTCCGTCAGCAGCGGCACGTCGAACTTCGGGTCGTGCGTCAGGACGCAGATCACCGTGCGCTCGTCCGTGGCCGTCTCCCGAAGGTAGCGGTGCGGCCATTCGGCGACCACCTCGACGCCCTCGGGGAAGCGCCGCGGCGTGGCGAAGACGGGGCGGGCGTCGCAGACGGTGACCCGGTAGCCCAGGAAGGCGCCGATGCGGGCCACGGCCGCGGCGTAGTCGATCGCGCCGAAGACCAGCATCCGTGGCGGCGGGGCGAACGACTGCAGGAACACGCTGACGGCGTCCTCGCGGCGCTGCCCCTCGGGCCCGTAGTGCCGCAGGCCGGTCGCGCCGAGGGCGAGTTCGCCGCGGGCGTCGGCGGTCACGGCCGCGTCCAGGCCGCTCGTGCCGAGCGTGCCGAGGGTCCGGTCCGGCCACACGGCGAGGGCGGCCCCGCGCGGTGCCGGTCCGTCGGTCACGGTCGCCACGGTGACCGGTTCGCCCGCCGCGACCGCGTCCGCGACCGCGCCGAAGCCGGGGTCGCGCTCGGGTGTGACGGCACGCACGAGCAGCGTGATCTCGCCACCGCAGGTCAGGCCCACCGCGAAGGCGTCCTCGTCGCTGTAGCCGAAGGTCTCGAGACGGGCCTCGCCGTCCGCGGCGACGGCCTGCGCCAGCTCGAACACCGCGCCCTCGACACACCCCCCGGACACGCTGCCCACGACCTCGTCGTCCGGGCCCACCGCCATCGCCGCGCCCGGGTCGCGCGGCGCACTGCGGCTGACGCCGACCACCGTCGCGAGACCGAACGGGACCCCGGCCGCGTACCAGCGGCCCAGCACCGGCAGAACGTCACGCACGAGCCGCTCCTCTCCCTGCGGGCACCTCGCCGGGTACCCCGGCGGCGGTTAATTCCGTTGTGGCCCCCCGCGCCGGTCTGCTGCACTGCCCAGGACAGCGACGCCGACACTTCCGAGGAGTTCCCGAATGCGCACTGCGTGCATGTCCCCCCGGTCAGGAAAGGACCTCTCTCCGAAGGACATGACGCTCCGTGCACATGCTCAACCTTGGAATTCTCGCCCATGTCGACGCCGGTAAGACCAGCCTGACCGAGCGGCTGCTCCATTCGGCCGGTGTGACCGACGAGATCGGCAGCGTCGACGACGGCAGCACCCGCACCGACACCCTGGCCCTGGAACGGCAGCGCGGCATCACCATCAAGTCGGCCGTCGTGTCGTTCCCGCTCGACGGCGTGACCGTCAACCTCATCGACACCCCCGGCCACCCGGACTTCATCGCCGAGGTGGAGCGCGTCCTCGGAGTGCTCGACGGCGTCGTCCTCGTGATCTCCGCCGTGGAAGGTGTGCAGGCGCAGACGCGGGTGCTGATGCGGACGCTCCAGCGGCTGCGCATCCCGACCCTGCTCTTCGTCAACAAGATCGACCGGAGCGGCGCCCGCCACGAGGCGGTGCTGCGGGAGATCCCGGCGCGGCTGACGCCCGCGATCGTGCCGATGGGGACCGCCACCGGCCTCGGCACCCGCGCCGCCCGCTTCACCCCAGGGCCGGGCCCGGCCGGCGCCCTGGACGTCCTGGCCGAGCACGACGACGCGCTGCTGACGGCGTACGTCGAGAACACCGTCACGGAGGCGCTGCTCCACGCGTCCCTCGTCCGGCAGACACGGGAGGCGCTCGTGCACCCCGTCTACTTCGGTTCCGCCGCCACGGGCGCGGGCGTGACGGCGCTGCTGTCCGGCGTCGAAACCCTGCTCCCGGTGGCCGGCGGCGACGCGGACGGGCCGGTCTCCGCCACCGTGTTCAAGATCGACCGGGGCCCGGCGGGGGAGAAGGTCGCCTACGCCCGGATGTTCTCCGGGACCCTGCGCACCCGCGACAAGGTCCCCTTCGGAGCGGACGGAGCCGAAGGCAGAATCACCGGCATCAGCGTCTTTGGCCACGGCACGCAGACCCGTGCGGAGTCCGTCGGGGCGGGCCGGATCGCCTGCCTCACCGGGCTCGCCGACATCCGGATCGGCGACGCGATCGGCGAACCCCGCAAGACGCACGAGCACTTCTTCGCCCCGCCGACCCTGGAGACGGTCGTGGTCCCGGGCCCGGACACCGACCGGGGAGCGCTCCACGTGGCGCTCACCCAGCTCGCCGAGCAGGACCCGCTGATCGGTCTCCGTCGCGACGAACGCCGCCGCGAGACCTCCGTGTCCCTGTACGGCGAAGTGCAGAAGGAGGTCATCCAGGCCACCCTCGCCGGGGAGTACGGCTTGGAGGTCACCTTCCGCGAGACGACGCCCCTGTGCGTCGAGCGGCTCGTCGGCAGCGGGCACGCAGTGGAGTTCAACAAGCAGGACCCCAATCCGTTCCTCGCGACGGTGGGCCTGCGCGTCGAGCCCGCCCCGGTCGGCTCGGGCGTCGCCTTCCGGCTGGAGGTGGAGCTCGGCTCGATGCCGTTCGCCTTCTTCAAGGCCGTCGAGGACACCGTGCGCGAGACCCTGGAGCAGGGCCTGCACGGCTGGCGGGTCACGGACTGCGTGGTCACCATGACCCACAGCGGCTACTCGCCCCGCCAGAGTCATGCCCACCAGGGATTCGACAAGGGCATGTCGAGCACGGGCGCCGACTTCCGCGGCGTCACCCCACTGGTGCTCCTCGAGGCGCTGCGGCGGGCCGGGACGCGGGTCCACGAGCCGGTGCACCGCTTCCGCATCGAGGCGCCCGCCGACACCCTGGGTGCTCTGCTGCCGGCCCTCGCCCGGTCCGGGGCCGTTCCCGAGACGACGCGCAACAGGGACGAGCTCTGCGTCCTGGAGGGCACCGTGCCGGCCGCCCGGGTGCACGCCCTCCAGCAGGAGCTGCCGGGGCTCACCCGTGGGGAGGGCGAGCTGGAGAGCTCCTTCGTCCACTACGCCCCGGTCACGCACGGCGCGATCCCCGAACGCCCGCGCACCGACCACAACCCGCTGAACAGGAAGGAGTACTTGTTGAACGTGACACGAAGGGTGGGTGGTTGACGTGTGAGGGTTCCCCGAGCGGGAACTTACTCTGGAGTCAGGGGTGTTGACGGTGTCCTGATATGGCCGGACTGTAATGGACATGCCGACTATCCGAGCGCGTCTGCTGGTCGTCCTGGCTGTCCTCTCAGGCTCCGTCTCGGTGGCGGGCGTACCGCCGGCCACCGCCGCGCCTCCGTCCGGTTCCCTCTGGTTCGACGATCCCACCGTCACCGTGCAGGGCGGCCGCTTCACCGACGCCCACGGCCGCGAGATCGTGCTGCGCGGCTACAACGTCTCCGGCGAGACCAAACTCGCGGAGAACAAGGGCCTGCCCTTCGCCTCGGTCGCCGACGCCCGCACGTCGGCGACCGCGCTGCGCGCCCTCGGCGGCGGCAACACCGTCCGCTTCCTGCTGTCCTGGGCCTACGCCGAGCCCGAGCGCGGCCGGGTGGACCCGGCCTATCTGGCCGCCGCGACCGACCAGATGAAGGCCTTCCTGGACGCCGGCATCCGGGTCTACCCCGACTTCCACCAGGACCTCTACTCCCGGCACCTCTTCGACAGCGACAGCTGGTACACCGGCGACGGCGCCCCCAAGTGGGCCGTGGACGCCGGGAACTACCCGGACGAGTCCTGCGGGATCTGCCTCTTCTGGGGACAGAACATCACCCAGAACGAGGCGGTGAAGCGCGCCTCGTACGACTTCTGGCACAACGCGCACGGTGTGCAGGACGCCTTCCTCGCCACCGCCCAGAAGACCATGGCGTATGTGCGACAGCATCTGAGCGCCGACCAGTTCCAGGGCATCGCCGGCTTCGACCCCTACAACGAGCCGCACGCGGGGGTCCACGACTCCGGGCAGACCAGCCGCTCCTGGGAGAAGGACCTGCTCTGGCCCTTCTACGAGAAGTTCCGGGCCCGCATGGATGCGGCCGGCTGGCGCGACAAGCCCGCCCTCGTCGAGCCGAACCTCTTCTGGAACGCCAACCTCGACTTCCAGAAGCAGGAGGGCGGTCTGCTGGACGCCGGCCCACTCGGCCCGCGCTACGTCTTCAACACCCACTTCTACGACCAGAAGGCCATCTCCGGGGTCTTCATGTGGGGCAAGGCGGCCGACGGCCAGTACACGGGCGACTTCCGCACCGTCCGCGACCGGGCCGCCGCCGCACGGACCGCAGCCGTGGTCAGCGAGTTCGGGCACCCCCTCGCCGGCACCGTCTCCGACAAGGCGCCGACGGTCCTCAAGGCGATGTACCAGGCGCTCGACTCCCGCCTCAAGGGCGCCGACTGGTGGTCCGACCCGGCCGCCTCGGGGCCCGTGCTCTCCGCCTCGCAATGGCAGTGGGACCTCTACAACGGCCGCCATCGCGAACCGATGAACGGCAACCCCGACAAGGTGCTCACCACCGGCGACGCCTGGAACGACGAGGACCTGTCCGCCGTACGTCTCGACGACGCCGGCAAGCCCGTGCTGCGCCAGGACGCCCGGCTCCTGGACCGCCTCTACCCGAGCGCCACGGCCGGTGAGACCGTCGGCTTCACCTACGAGGACCGCTCCCGGGACGGCTCGACGACCCTGACCTGGAACCCGGTGCCCGGCTCCCTGCCGAACGTGCAGCGGCTGGTGGGGTCCGGCCAGTACGGGCTGCTGCTGTGGCGCTCGAACGGCGGCCCGGCACCCACCGAGGTGCACCTGCCGGCGAGCTTCCCGACCGCGTCCACCACGGTCGTCTCCGACCTGGGCACGGTCCACGGCCCACCGGCCTACACTTCGACGACCCCGGTCGGCGTGGCGCTGGAGCCCGGCGGCACGGGAAGCCGCCGCCTGCTGCTCACCGCGCGGGACTCGGGCGTCCTGCACTACGCGCTGGTGACCAACGGGGCGACGGCTCCCTCTGTGGAGCTGCTCACCGCGGCCCGCTCCGAACTCGCCGCGTGGGCCGCGAAGGAGGTCAGTTAGCGGAGGGGCTCGTCCAGTCGGCCGCGACATGGCCGAGCCGGACGCGCTGCGGGTGGTCACCGACCGGCACGGACACGACCTTCTTCCCGGAGGCGAAGTCGATGGCCGTGACCTGGTCGGTGCCGCTCTCGGAGACCACGCAGGACTTGCCGTCACCGCTGACGGTGGCCCAGTAGGGCTTGGAGGCGGTGACGAGCGGGCCCTCCTGGAGGGTGGTGCGGTCGACGACGGTGGCGTAGTCGTCCATGGTGCCCGCGACGCACAGCTTGCGCCCGTCCGGGCTCATCGAGATGCCGTGGTGGCGCGAGTCGTTGACGAAGGTCGTGCGGTCGTCGCTGGTCGCCGGGTTCTTCGGCAGGGTCTTGGTGCGGGTGATCTTGTCGGCGGCGACGTCGTACTCGAAGAAGCCGTTGAAGAAGGAGACCTGGAAGTACAGCTTCGACTCGTCCGGGGAGAAGGCGGCGGGGCGCACCGCGTCGGAGTAGTCCTTCAGGCCGAGCGCGTCGAGTTGCGGGCGCATGTCGATGACCTTGACCTGCTTGTACGTCGTCGCGTCGACCACGGTGATGCGCCGGTCGCCCTTCGTCCAGTCCAGCCACGGGGCGTCGGTCTGCGTGTTCACGTCGCCGATCGCCATGTTGTAGATGTACTTGCCGTCGCCGGTGAAGATGTTCTCGTGCGGCTTGTCGCCGGTGCCGAACCTGCCCAGTTCCTTGCCGGAGACGATGTCCAGCACGTGCACGCTGTTGGACGTCGACGCGGATACCGCCACGCGCTTGCCGTCGGGGGAGACCGCCATGTGGTCCGAGCGGTAACCGGACACCGCGAAACGCCAGTTGAGCTTCCCGGAGGCGAGGTCGATCGAGACGACGTCCGCGAAGCTGGGCCGTGAGACGACCACCGCCGTCCCGTCCGGCGTGGAGTACATGTCGTCGACGAACTGGTCGTGCCCCTCGCCGACGCTGTTGCGGATCGCCATGAAGTAGATCCACTTGATCGGGTCGGCGTTGATCGCCGCCATCCGCTCGTCCTTGTCGGGGACGACGTCGATCCGCCCGATCTTCGCGAAGTCACCGCCGGAGCGGATCACATCGGCGGTGCCGTCCCAGTTGTTGCCCACGAACAGCACCTCGCGCAGCGCGCCGGAGGAGCCCGGGGCCGCGGTGGCGGCGGTCGCGGGGACGGTGACGGTCAGGGCCAGGGCTGCGGCTGCGGAGCACAGGTGCCGGCGTCGGAAGACGGGCATGGCGGCTCCCCTCTCTGCTGTGGGGTCGCTGCTGCGGAGCGAGCTTTGTGAGTGGGACATGCCAAAGCGGATGACGCGTGGAAACTGAACACACGTGCTTTCAAAGTGAACTTACTGCAAAGTAAGGAAGGGGTGGCCTTCTCCACAAGACCGCGTGCACGACAAAATCGGTGTTCGAACGACGAAGGGAGAGCCGGTGCCGGGCAGACTCAGAGCGCCGACCGGCCGCTACGGCGGCAAGACTGCCGAGGAGCGGCAGGCCGAGCGACGCCGGCGGTTCCTCGACGCCGCGCTCCAGCTGTTCGGCGACACCCCCGGCTTCCGCTCCACCACGGTCGCGGCGCTCAGCGAAGCGGCCGGACTGTCCACCCGGCAGTTCTACGAGGAGTTCCGCACGCTGGAGGATGTGCTCGCCGCGCTGCACCTCCAGGTCAACGGCTGGGCCGAGGCCGCGGTGCTGGAGGCGGCCGCGGCTACAGCCGACCTGCCGCTCGTGGAGCGCGCCACGGCCGTCTTCCGCGCCTACGCGGGGAACGTCACCGCCGATCCGCGCCGCATCCGCATCACCTTCGTCGAGATCATCGGCGTCAGCCCGCGCCTGGAGGAGCAGCGGCTCGCCCGCCGGGCCGACTGGGTGGAGCTGATCTGCGACGAGGCCGACGCCGCCGCCGCACGCGGGGAGGCCGCACCCCGCGACTACCGCCTCCCCGCGACGGGCTTCATCGGCAGCGTCAACGGTCTGCTGCACGACTGGAGTGCGGGCTGGGTCGACGCGACCCTCGACGAGGTCGTCGACGAACTGGTCCGGCAGCTGCTGGGCCTCCTGTGGCCGCCGGGATGGAAGCCGGAAGGGTGACGGTGGTTGCCGGGTGGGTGGGTGCGGAGGGGCCCGGCTGGACCAGGACCTGACCGGCTGTCAGCTCAACAACCGCTTCCTGACCGCGGCGAGGACTTCGGTGCGGCTGCGCGGGCCGTTGTCGGCTGCGATGAGGTGGTCGCCGATACGCAGCGAGAAGGTGATCAGGCAGCGGGCCTCGACATCGTCCTCGTCGGGACAGAAGGCCCCGTAGAGCTCACGCAGATAGTCCATGCGCCGGTTGTCGGCTCGGCGGAGGCAACGCGCGACGCCTTCGTCGCGCCGGGCCCAGTCCCGGATCGCGAGCTCGACCCCGGCGCTGGTCACGGGTGTTTCGCTGGACCCTACGAAGTCGAAGAGACGCCCGAGCCGCTCGCGGGCGTCGCCGCCTTCGCGCTCGATCCGCTCGATGACAGCCTCGGCGACCCCGCGCTCCCAGGTGTCGAGCATCTCCTCCAGCAGGCCGGCACGGTTGCGGAAGTATCCGTAGAAACCGCCCTTGCTGACGCCGAGCGCCTGGGCGAGCACCTCGACCCGGACCGCCTCGGGGCCGCCCGCGGCGAGCGCCCGCAGCCCTTCCTCGATCCACTTGTCCCGCGGTGTACGGATCGCGCCCATGCTGTGCCTTCCCTCACGTGTCCCGCCAAGTATACGGAGGCGTATAGATGGGTCTATGCTCGATTTATACGCCACCGTATAGACAAGGATCTGCCATGAGCGGTCTGCGCCTTCCCTCAACCGACCACACGTCCCGCCCCTGGCGGATCCACGAGATCGCCGGCGACTTCCGGCTCGAGGATCTGTGGGTCCTGCCGACGCCGGGCGGACCGGACGACCTGCATCACCTGGTCCAGCAGATGGCGGACGGCAAGGGCGGTCCGGACGGCGGCAACCCCGTGGGCCGTTTCCTTTTCGCGGTGCGCTGGAAGCTCGGCGCGCTGCTGGGCTGGGACAAGCCGGACTCGGGTGTCGGCGGCCGGGTGGCGACGCTGCGCGACCGGCTGCCGGACGACCTGCGCGAGGGGCCGCAGGGGCCCGACCTCAGCGCGGCGCCCTTCACATCGGTCTTCCAGACACACGACGAGTGGGCCGCCGAGTACGCCAACAAGACCATGCACGGGGTGATGCACATCGGCTGGGTGCCCGACGGGAAGGGCGGCTACCGCGGTCAGATGGCCGTCCTGGTGAAGCCCAACGGCCGCCTCGGCTCCCTGTACATGCTCGGCATCAAACCTTTCCGGTACCTGGGGGTGTACCCGGCCCTGATGCGGTCGATCGGCCGGGAGTGGCGAGAGAACGCGGCGCGCCGAACGGCGCGCTGACGCCTCTCCTCCCGGTAACCCGGGCTCCACCCGATCCCCCGCTCCCCGAACGGCGGGGGCTCGGGCGAAAAACCCGAGGGTCCACCAGAACCGCTCAGACCGAAACCAGCACCGCGAGTTCCGCCGCGACCACCACCGCGACCGCCAAGAGCGCCAGGGCGAGCAGCCGCGCGCGGAGCCTTCGGTACAAGGCCTCGTACTCGTCCCGCAGTTCCCGCCCGCGCCGGGCCGTGCGCTGCCACGAGGCCCGGGCGAGGCCGAGATGCTCCGCCGCGAACCGCCGCTCCACCTCCGCCCGTTGCTCCGCCGACAGCCAGTCGAGCCCGGAGGTGAACCGAGCGGCGGCCCTGCGTGCCTCCTGGTGCGCGGCTGCGGCGAGCAGATGACCCTCGACGTCGTTGTGGAACGCCCGCAGATCCACGGGGAGCCCTTCCATGGCGGTCATCGCAGCGTCAGCTCCCGCTCCGCCGCCGCGATGGCGTCGTGGTGCAGGTCGAACGCCGGGGACTCGCTGCGGATCCGCGGCAGGGCGACGAAGTTGTGCCGCGGCGGCGGGCAGGAGGTCGCCCACTCCAGGGAACGCCCGTAGCCCCACGGGTCGTCGGTCGTGACCTTCTCGCCGTACTTCGCCGTCTTCCACACGTTGTAGAAGAACGGCAGCATCGACATGCCGAGCAGGAACGAGAAGACGCTCGACACCGTGTTGAGAGTCGTCAGGCCCTCCACCGCCAGATAGTCGGGGATCCGCCGCTGCATGCCTCCGGCGCCCAGCCAGTGCTGCACCAGGAACGTGCCGTGGAAGCCGACGAACAGCGTCCAGAAGGTGATCTTCCCGAGCCGCTCGTCCAGCATCCTCCCCGTGAACTTGGGCCACCAGAAGTGGAACCCGGAGAACATCGCGAAGACGACCGTCCCGAAGATCACGTAGTGGAAGTGCGCGACCACGAAGTATGTGTCGGAGACGTGGAAGTCGATCGGCGGCGAGGCCAGCAGCACACCCGTGAGCCCCCCGAACACGAACGTGACCAGAAAGCCCGTCGCCCACAGCATCGGCGTCTCGAACGACAAGCTCCCGCGCCACATCGTGCCGATCCAGTTGAAGAACTTCACACCGGTCGGGACGGCGATGAGGAACGTCATGAAGGAGAAGAACG
>NZ_JAKEIO010000053.1 GCF_021474405.1 [Streptosporangium] indianense | reverse complement strand
CTGCCCTACGCCCCCGCCCCGATGCCCCGCGTCGACGCCCGCACCGTCGCCGTCACCTGGGCGGGGCACGCCAGTTGGGTGCTCCGGATCGGCGGACTGACGGTCCTCACCGACCCGGTCTGGTCCCGCCGCATCCTCGGCACCCCGGCCCGCATCACCCCCGTGGGCGTCCCCTGGGAGGACCTGCCGCGCGTCGACGCCGTCGTCATCAGCCACAACCACTACGACCACCTCGACGCCCCCACGCTGCGCCGACTCCCGCGCGACACCCCGGTGTTCGTCCCGGCCGGGCTCGCCCGCTGGTTCCACCGCCGCCGGTTCACGCGCGTGACGGAGCTCGACTGGTGGGAGGCGGCCGAACTGGACGGCGTGCGCTTCGACTTCGTCCCCTCCCACCACTGGTCCAAGCGGACCCTCACCGACACCTGCCACAGCCTGTGGGGCGGCTGGGTCCTCACCGACCGGGACGGCCGGCGCGTCTACTTCGCGGGGGACACGGGCTACGGCCACTGGTTCTCCCGCATCGGCCGCCGCTACCCCGGCATCGACCTGGCCCTGCTGCCCATCGGCGCCTACGACCCCCGCTGGTGGCTCCGTGACGTGCACTGCGACCCGGAGGAAGCGGTCCGCGCGGCCCAGGACCTGGGCGCGACCAGGATGGCCCCCATGCACTGGGCCACGTTCGTCCTCTCGGCGGAGCCGGTCCTGGAGCCCCTCACCCGGGTCCGCGCGGCCTGGGACAAGGCGGGCCTGCCCCGGGAAAACCTGTGGGACATGCCGATCGGCGCGTCAAAGGTGCTGTAGAGGTGCAAGGGGCGCAGGGAACTGCGCGAAGAACCAGCACGCACCCGCACCCCAAAGGACAACCGCAACCCCCACGGCGCTACGGCAACCGCAACCCCCACGGCGCTACCGCACCCGCCGCACAACAGCCGGCACCGCACTGATCAGCAACGTCAGCCCGATCGCCGCCACGACACCCTCCCACGGCTCGTCGAACAACGCCCCCCCGAGGATCCCGATCAGCTGGTACGTCACGGCCCACGCCAGACACGCCGGGAAGTTCCCCCGGGCGAACCTCCGCATCGGCCACTCCGCCAGCAGACACGCCAGCATCACCGGAATCCGCCCGGCCGGCACCAGCCGGGACAGCACCAGCACGGCGACCCCGTGCGCCGCGAGCTTCTCCTGCGCCTGCTCCAGCCGGTCCTCGGGTGCCCGCGACCGGATGCCGTTCAGCCACCGCGACCCGTTCTTCGACTTCAGCCCCCGCCGCCCCAGCCAGTACAGCGCCGCGTCCCCCAGGAACGCCGCCAGCGACGCCGTCAGGAACACCATCGCCAGCGAGAACGGCGCCGTCCGGTGCATGGCGACCACCGCCGCCGAACTCACCAGCGCACCGGTCGGAATCACCGGCACCAACGCCCCGGCCAGCACCAGCAGGAACAGCGTCGGGTAGCCGATAGCCTGCTGCGTGGACGCCGGAACCACGGACGCGGGTGTGACGGCCGATGCCGCGAGCAGGGGCGCGAGCGCCAAAGGCGCGCAAGAGCTCACCGCGCGGTCTCCAGGCGCACGCTCTCCCCGTGCCCGAGCCGGTGCACCGACACCGCCGGCGCGTGACGGGCCGCCAGCCGCACGAACTCGTCCCCCGGCGCGTGGAACTCGTGGGGGCGCACGGCGTCCATGCCGATCGGCCAGTACGTGCCGTAGTGCACCGGCACCGCACTGCGGGGCGCCAGCCGGGCCAGCGCCTGCGCCGCCCGGCCCGCGTCCAGGTGCCCCTCGCCCAGGTACGGTCCCCAGCCGCCCACCGGCAGCAACGCCACCTCGACCGGCCCGACCTCCTCGGCCATGTCGTCGAACAGGCCCGTGTCCCCTGCGAAGTACGTCCGGGCCTCGCCGGATATGACATAGCCGAGCGCGGGGGAGCGGTGCGGCCCGAACGGCAGCCGCCGCCCGTCGTGCCGCGCGGGCACCGCCCGTACGACGATGTCGCCGACCGGGGTCTCGTCCCCGGGGGCCACCTCGCTCACCCGCAGGTGCGTGAGCCGGCGCAGACCCGGAACCGCCCGGCGCGCGCCCCGGGGCACGAGCAGGCGCGTGCCCTCGGCGAGCCGCATCAGCGACGGCACGTGCAGGTGGTCGGCGTGCAGATGCGACACCAGCGCCACGTCCGCGCGCGGGGCGCCCGGCGGCGGCAGAGCCCCGCGCCGGCGGCGCAGGTGTGCGAGCCGGCGTGCGAACAGAGGATCCGTGAGCACGCGCACGTTCGAGTCCTGCACGGTGCAAGTGGCGTGACCCCACCAGGTGATCTCCACCGGCACTTCTTTGCCTCCTTCGCGCGACTCCCCCGAAGCCTACGTGCAGGAGTAGGGTCGGCGGCGAAACCGGAGGTGAGGGGGGACGCCATGGTGCCGGTGCGGGTCACGGCGATCGCGAGTCTGACGCCGCTGGAGGAGCTGGACGACGATCCGTTCCTCGTCGACTCCCGCAGTCAGCACGCGATGTGCGCCCGCTGGGCCGCCGAGCGGGGCTACGTGGTCAGCCGGGAATTACTGGTCCGGGGGCTGCGCCCCGACCACGGCGCCCTGTGGGACGGAGTCCGGCCCGGCCTCGACCTGTTCGTGGCGCCCAGCCGCCGGGTCCTGGAGAGCGCGCTCGCCTCCGTCGAGGAGTTCACCGCCGAATGTGCCCGGCGCGGTGTACGCGTGGAGACCGTGGGGCATGCGGAGCCTGCGTACGACGCGGCGATGAAGGCGTGCGTGCACCGGCGGCTGTCGATGCCGACGGCCGGCTACGACGGGCGCTGAAGCCGTCCCCTCACCGGTGTGCGGTCCGGGGACGAACCGGCGCGACCGGGCGTTGAGACACTGTGGGGGAGGACCCGCGGCTTCCGCGGGCCAGGGACGTGAGGTGGCTGGGCGTGCGGGGCGTGCGGTGGCGGCGGGTCGCCAGTCAGGTGGGGCGGAGCGTCGCCGTGTGGGCGGTCTCCACCGTCACCATGCTCGTACTCGCCGGGATCCTCCCGGACTTCCGCCTCCGCTCGGAGAACGGCGACAGCGCGACGGACATAGCCGTCACGGCGGCCTTCGGGGCCGGCGCCTTCGGTCTGCTGTCGGCCCTGGTGTGGCCGCTGCTCGTGCGGCTGCTGCTCCTCGTACCGGCGCTGGTACTGGGGCTGCTGGTGTTCTTCCTCAACGGCGCCCTGCTGCTGCTCGCCCTGCACCTCAACCCCGCCGAGCGCGGCGCCGCCGCGCCGGAGACCGCCGTCGTGGTCGCCGCCGTGATGTCGGCCGTGGCGTCCGCGACCGGCGCCGCCCTGGCCGTGCGCGACGACGACGCCTACCGCCGCAGGCTGTACCGCCTCTCCGACCGCCGCCGCCGCTCCGCCCCGCCCTCCCCGGCCGGTCCCGGCACGGTCTTCGTCCAGCTCGACGGCGTCGGCCACGACACCCTGCTCGACGCGGTCGGCAAGGGGCTGATGCCCACCGTCGCCCGCTGGCTCGACACCGGCGACGGCGGCCGCCCCACCCACCGGCTCACCCCCTGGCGTACCGACTGGTCCAGCCAGACCGGCGCCAGCCAGCTCGGCATCCTGCACGGCAGCAACCACGACGTCCCCGCCTTCCGCTGGTACGAGAAGGACACCCGCGAGGTGGTCGTCTGCAACCGCCCGACCAGCGCCGCCGAACTGCAGCGCCGCGCCGTCGAGCACGCGGGGCACGGCGGGCTGCTCGCCGTCGACGGCGCCAGCCGCGGCAACCTGTTCAGCGGCGGCGCCGAACAGCAGGCCCTCGTGCTGTCCATCGCGGCCCGCAGACGCAGCCGCGAGAACCGCTCCCGCGCGGGCTACTTCGCCTACTTCTCCGACCCGGCCAACGCGGTGCGCACGGCGCTCTCCTTCATCGCCGAGGTCGGCCGGGAGATCGGCCAGTCCACCCGGGCCCTCCTGCGCAAGCAGCGCCCGCGCGTCTCCCGCGGCGGCCTCTACCCCCTCGTCCGGGCCTTCGCGACGGTCGTCGAGCGGGACGTCGTCGTCGCCGCCGTCACAGGCGACATGCTCGTCGGCCGTACGGCCGTCTTCGCCGATCTGGTGGCCTACGACGAGGTCGCCCACCACTCCGGCCCGGCGAGCCGCGACGCGCAGAAGGTCCTCGAACGCCTCGACCGCTCGCTCGCCCTGATCGAGAACGTCGCCGAGCACGCCCCGCGTCCGTACCGGATCGTCGTGCTGTCCGACCACGGCCAGAGCCCCGGCGAGACCTTCCGCTCCCGCTACGGCCTCACCCTCGGCGACCTGGTGCGGGCCGGCTGCGGCATGCCCGTGCCGCGCAAGGCGGAGCGCACTCGCAGCGGGGCCGAGGCCCGCGCCGCCGTGCGCGCCGCGCTGCGCTTCCCCGTCGCGGAGACCGGCGACCAGCACCGCCCCGCGCGCGGTTCCGAACCGATCGTGCTGGCCTCCGGCAACCTCGGCCTGGTCTCCTTCCCGGACGTCCCGCACCGGATGAGCAAGGAGGAGATCGACGCCCGTCACCCCGCGCTGCTGCCGACCCTCGCCAACCACCCCGGGGTCGGCTTCCTGCTGGTCCGCAGCGAGGAGCACGGCGGTGTCGTCCTCGGCGCGTACGGCGCCGAGATCCCGCTGGCCGACCTCGACGACAATCCCGGCCCGCTCGCCCCCTTCGGCCCGGGCGCCGCCGACGCCGTACGCCGTACGCACTCCTTCCCGCACACCGCCGACGTCATGGTCAACTCCTTCCACGACCCGGCCGACGGCGAAGTTCTCGCGTTCGAGGAGCAGATCGGCTCCCACGGCGGCCTCGGTGGCGCCCAGGGCAAACCCTTCCTGCTGTCCCCGCTCGGCGTCTCGGCACCGGTCGGCGAGGACGAGGAACTCGTCGGCGCCGAGCACGTGCACCGGGTCCTGCGGCGCTGGCTGCGCGAGGCGAACGGACCGCAGGTGCCGCTGACGGCCACCGAGGAGGAACACGCCGCCTGACACGCGGCACCACCCGGCCGCCGGACCGTACGCACACCGTCCCAGAGGACAGGTCTTCCGCGTGAGTTGAGCCGTAGTGTGATCGGATGGGGGACACGGGGCCCGGAAACGGGCCCGCACGCGAGTCCGCACGCGAAAGGAAGAACTCGTGGCTACCACGCGCTCCGCACACACGGTCTGGGAAGGCAACCTGCTCGAGGGCAACGGTGTCGTCACCTTCGACTCCTCCGGTGCCATCGGCGAGCAGCCGGTCACGTGGGCCTCGCGCGCCCAGGAGGCGAACGGCAAGACCAGCCCCGAGGAGCTGATCGCGGCCGCCCACTCCAGCTGCTTCTCCATGGCCTTCTCCAACATCCTCAACAAGGCCGGGACGCCGCCCACCAAGCTCATCACCTCGGCCGACGTCTCCTTCCAGCCCGGTGAGGGCATCACCGGCATCCACCTCACCGTCGAGGGCACCGTCCCCGGCATCGACGAGGCGGCCTTCCAGGCCGCCGCCGACGAGGCCAAGGTCGGCTGCCCGGTCAGCCAGGCCCTCAAGGCCACGCCCATCACGCTGACCGCCAAGCTCGCCTGACCTGCGGCACCTGGCGTCGCGCGGGCCGGCCCACCGGGGGCGGCCCGCGCGGCCTCGTCGGTTCACCACCCCGGCCGGGGTAGGAACCAGACGCCTCGAACACCGGGCCGGAAGGAGCGCGATGCTGCCCGGCTTCCCTTCGACGTCCTCGTCGTGATCGGATACGTCCTGCTCGGACGGGTCCGCACCCGCTCCGGCTCCCTGCTGCCCGCATCCGCCGACGACTTCGCGCCCGTGCCACCGCCCCGCTCGCCCTCCGGGAACCGACGGCCATGACGCCCCGCCCCGCCGTCTCCGCCCACCGGGGCGGCTCCGAACGCGCCGGTCCCGCCACCTGGGAGGCGTACGAGGACGCGATCGCGTCCGGCGCGGAGTACGTCGAGTTCGACATCCGCCGCACCGGGGACGGAGTCCTCGTCGTCTACCACGACCCCCGGGTCGGCCCGGCCGGGCCGCCGTTGGCGCGGGTCACCCACGCCGAGCTGTGCGACCGGGCCGGATACGCCGTGCCCGTGGTGGACGACGTCATGGCCCTGATCGCCGGGAAACTCGTGGCCCACCTCGACCTCAAGGAGATCGGCTACGAGCGGGAGGTGATCGACCGGGCCGTCGCCCTGCTGGGAGCGGACGGGCTGGTCGTGACGACGCTGGAGGACTGCTCCGTCGCGGCCGTCACCCGGGGCTTCCCCGAGGTGCGCACCGCCCTGTCCCTCGGCCGTGACCGCAGGGAGCTCGCCCTGGCCCGGCTGCCCGGGACCCGGCTGAGCGAGCTGTTCCCGGCCCGCCGCATCCGGGCCTGCGGGGCCCACGGCGTCGCCGTGCACCAGCGGCTGGCCAGGACCAATGTGCTGCGCGAGGCGACCCGGCGCGGCATGTTCACCATGGTCTGGACCGTCAACGACGACAGCCTCATGCGGTCCTTCCTCACCCACCCGCGCGTCGACGTGCTCGTCACCGACCGGCCCCGGCGCGCCGTCGCGCTGCGCGGACCGATCACCCGCTCACGGCATTGACAACGGCGCACTCAAGTTTTGTGCTGGAGTGTGGGACGGGTCGTCGCCCTGGCGGAAGGGGACAGCGATGGGACGAGCGGTCGGGATCGACCTCGGAACCACGAACTCGGTGGTCGCGGTGCTGGAGGGCGGCGAGCCCACTGTCATCGCCAACGCGGAGGGGGCCAGGACCACACCCTCGGTCGTGGCGTTCGCCAAGAACGGCGAGGTCCTCGTCGGAGAGGTGGCCAAGCGGCAGGCCGTGACGAACGTGGAGCGCACAGCCCGCTCGGTCAAGCGGTACATGGGCGACGCGCACTGGCGTTTCCCGGGCGAGGGTGACGTGGACGGCACCCGCTACCGGGCCCAGGAGCTGTCCGCGCGGGTGCTGCAGAAGCTCAAGCGGGACGCCGAGTCCTACCTCGGAGAGGACGTCACCGACGCGGTGATCACCGTCCCCGCCTACTTCGACGACACCCAGCGGCAGGCCACCAAGGAGGCCGGTGAGATCGCGGGCCTGAAGGTGCTGCGCATCATCAACGAGCCGACGGCCGCGGCCCTCGCGTACGGCCTGGACAAGGAGAACGACCAGACGGTCCTCGTCTTCGACCTCGGCGGCGGCACCTTCGACGTGTCGCTGCTGGAGATGGGCGAGGGCGTCATCGAGGTCAAGGCCACCAACGGCGACACGCACCTCGGCGGCGACGACTGGGACCAGCGGATCGTCGAGTACCTGATCAAGCGGTTCAAGGGCCAGTACGGCGTCGACCTCACGGGCGACAAGATGGCGGTGCAGCGGCTGCGCGAGGGCGCCGAGCGGGCCAAGATCGAGCTGTCCAGCTCGACGGAGACGACCATCAACCTGCCCTACATCACGGCCTCCTCCGAAGGGCCCCTGCATCTCGACGAGAAGCTGACCCGGGCCCAGTTCCAGGAGCTCACCGCCGATCTGCTGGACCGCTGCAAGGCGCCCTTCCACCAGGCGGTGAAGGACGCCGGCGTGCAGCTCTCGGCGATCGACCACGTCATCCTCGTCGGCGGCTCCACCCGGATGCCCGCGGTGACCGACCTGGTCAAGGAACTCACCGGGAAGGAACCGCACAAGGGCGTCAACCCCGACGAGGTCGTGGCCGTGGGCGCGGCGCTCCAGGCGGGTGTCATCCGCGGCGACGTCAAGGACGTGCTGCTGCTCGACGTCACCCCGCTGTCCCTGGGCATCGAGACCAAGGGCGGCATCATGACGAAGCTCATCGAGCGCAACACGACCATTCCGACCCGGCGTTCGGAGATCTTCACGACGGCCGCCGACAACCAGCCCTCCGTCGGCATCCAGGTCTACCAGGGCGAACGGGAGATCGCCGCGTACAACAAGAAGCTCGGTGTCTTCGACCTGACGGGCCTGCCGCCGGCGCCGCGCGGTGTGCCGCAGATCGAGGTGGCGTTCGACATCGACGCCAACGGGATCATGCACGTCTCCGCGAAGGACATGGCGACCGGCCGCGAGCAGAAGATGACCGTGACCGGCGGTTCGGCTCTGCCCAAGGACGACATCGACCGCATGATGCGCGAGGCCGAGCAGTACGCCGAGGAGGACCGCGCCCGGCGCGAGGCCGCCGAGACACGCAATCAGGCCGAGCAACTGGTCTACCAGACCGAGAACTTCCTCCGCGAGAACGGCGACCGGATCCCGGCCGACACGAAGTCCGAGGTCGAGTCGGCCGTCGCCGAGGTGAAGGAGCGACTGGAACAGCAGGCGGACACCACGGCCCTGCGCGCCGGTGTCGAGAAACTCGCCTCCGTCAGCCAGAAGATGGGCCAGGCGATGTACGCCCAGGCGCAGCAGCCCCAGCCCCCCACCGAGGGGCCCTCCACCGCCTCATCCGATGAGGAGGGAGTGGTCGACGCGGAGATCGTGGACGAGGAGAAGCACACCAGGGACGGGAAGGCAGGCCCCGCCCAGGGCTGAACCGCTGGGGGCGAGGGGCCCTGGCGGAAGGCGGCGACATGGGCGGCACCTGTCGGGGCCGAACCGCCGCGGGCGAATGCGGCCGGCGTCCACCCGCAGGCCGGCATCACTGCCCCCCGCCGCGCCGGCACCAGGACGCTGCGGCCGAAACCCGGACGCCGGTGTCGACGACCAGATGCCGCAGGCCCTGGGGCGTGCCCGCGACGGCCACCCGCCCTGCGGTGCCCGGCACGCCTAGCGGAACGCCGCGGCGTTGCGGTGGGCCCAGTGGGTGAAGGGGTGGGGTGCGCGGCCCAGTACTCGCTCCACGTCGGGGCTGACGCGCTGCTCCGCGGGAGTGGGCTCGCCGAGGATGGCGAGGGTCGTCTCCACCACGGGCCCGGGCATGAACTCCAGCAGCTGCGCACGGGCCTCCTCACGAGTCTGCTCGACGAAGCGGACCGGTTCGCCGAGGGCCTCCGCCAGTGCCTCGGTGCGTTGGCGGGGCGTGCTCAGGGCGGGCCCGGTCAGCTCGTAGACCTGCCCGGTGTGCCCGTTCTCCCGCAGGGCCGTCGCGGCGACCTCGGCGATGTCGTCGGGGTCGATCACGGGCAGACCGACGTCACCGAACGGCGCGGCGACGGTCCGCCGGGTAAGGACCGGACCGGCCCAGGCGTAGGCGTTGGAGGCGAAACCGCCGGGGCGCAGGATCACCCAGTCCAGGCCCGACCGCCGCACGGCGTCCTCGATGGCCCGTCCGACACTCCCGTGGGAGACCGACTCCGGCCGGGTCGCCACCCCCTGGGAGGACAGCAGTACGACGCGCCGGACTCCGCCGGCCCGGGCGGCGTCGAGGATCCGCCCGGGGTCGAGCAGGTGCGCGGCGGCTCCGCCGTTCTGCAGGAACAGCGCGTCGGCGCCGTCCAGCACGGGACGGAGACTGCCGGCGTCGGTCAGATCGGCCGGGCGCGCCTGGACGCCTTCCGGCACGTCCGCGTCCGAGACCCTCCGCGAGGTCGCGGTCACCTTCTCCCCGGCCCCGGCGAGGGCCTGTACGAGTGATCGGCCCACGTTTCCGGTCGCACCGGTCACCACGATCATGAGCAACTCCCTTGTCACACGGCCTGGTTGCCGATGTCGTGGACGCTAGCACCGCCGATATAGTAGGTACCTAGAGGAAAGTGACTATCCCAAAGGGGCGCGCATGGCCACTCACACGACCGGGGCGGCGTCCGCCGCGACTTTGCCGGAACTCGCCTGCCCGATCAGCGCGGTCGTGGACATCGTGTTCAGCCGGTGGACCACGCCCATCCTGTGGACTCTCCACACCCACGGCCGGCAGCGCTTCGTCGAGGTGGAACGGCGCATCGGCACCATCACGCCGAAGGTGCTGACCCAGCGCCTCAGGCAACTGGAACGGGACGGCCTGGTCGTCCGCACATACCACCCCGAGGTCCCGCCCAGGGTCGAATACGAGATCAGCGAGCTCGGCCGCAGCCTCGCCCCGCTCTTCGCGCACCTCGCCGACTGGTCGGCCGCCCATCTGGAGAAGGTCGAGCAGGCCCGCCACGCCTACGACAGCGAGAACTAGTGCCGCGGCAGGCAACGTTTGCCCGTGAAGGAGCGGCGTCCGGTGCGTGCTCTGGGGGTGCCCCCTGCTCGAAGAGCTTGGGGGAGTGCCGGCCGGAAGCCCTCGTACTGGACGTACTTGGGCTTTCGGCCGGTGCGGCGAGAGGGCGTGCCGGGCGTCGCGACCGGGCGAACGTTGCCTGCCGCGGCACTAGCGCCCCGTGGCCACCGGCGGCAGCGTCGCGCACACCGCGTCCAGGACCGTCGCGTACGGCGTGCCGAAGTCGGTGAGCTTCGACCGGAGCAGGTCCAGGCCGTCCCGGTGCTCCGCGAGCAGCTCGGTGTCGCCGGTGCGGGCCGCGCACTCCAGGACCGCGGGCAGGAAGTCCGGCGGCTCCTCACCGGTCGTCTCCAGGCCGTGCGCGCGGTACAGCTCCTCGGACGGTGCCGGGGCCGCCTCGCGCCAGGCGCTCAGATACAGGCTGTGGTCCTGCCCGGCCTCGAACACCTCCACGTAGTGCGCGGCCAGCTCCCGCGGCGGGGTGACGGCCGCGTGGTCGGCGAACTCCCGCAGCTGTGGGGCGGCTTCACGCAGCAGCGGCAGCCGGGCGCGGAAGCCGTCGTCGGGGTACATCAGGCACAGCGCGGCCGCCTGGTACAGCAGCTCGAATCCGGGCATCGGACCTCCTTCACGTGCGCTCGCCCGCCCGTGCGGTCATCCCGACGCTAGGGGCGGGCCGGGGGGCACACCTGCCGACGGCGCCCGTACGGGTCAGAACCCGTCCCATGACGTCGAGGGCGGGGCCGCAAGGCTCAGTAGCGCTCGCGGTACTCCCGCAGCAGTTCCTCCGTGCGCTGCGCGGAGCCCGCCCGGGCCGTCATGTGGTCCAGCACCTCCAGGTGCGCGGAGACCTCCTTGCGGGAGTCCAGGTACAGCGCGCCGGTCAGGTACTCCGTGAAGACCATGTCGGGCAGCTCCGGCTCGGCGAAGCGGAACAGCGAGAACGGGGCGTACGTCCCCGGGTGGGGGCCGTCCGCGAACTCCGCGATCTGCAGGGTGACCCGGTCGCGCCCGGCGTACTCCAGCAGCTTGTCCAGCTGGTCGCGCATCACCCGGCCGTCCGCGCTCACCGGGCGGCACAGCACCGTCTCGTCCATGATGACCCACAGGTGCGGTGGGTTCGGCCGGTCCAGGAGCCGCTGGCGCTCCATGCGCAGCGACACGTGCCGGTCCACGGCCTCGGGCCCGGCGTTCGCGATGGTGCCGCCCTGCAGCACGGCCCGGGCGTACCCCTCGGTCTGCAGCAGTCCCGGCACGAAGTGCGGCTCGTACGACCGGATGATCCGGGCCGCGCCCTCCAGGCTCACGTACAGGCTGAACCACTCCGGCAGCACGTCGTGGAACCGCTGCCACCAGCCCGGCCGGTTCGCCTCCTCGGCGAGGTCGACGAAGGCGGCGACCTCGTCCGCCGCCACCCCGTACGCCGTCAGCAGGATCTGCACGTACGGGATCTTCAGCGCGACGTCGGCGGTCTCCATCCGCCGGACCGTCGCCGGGGCGACCCGCAGCACCTTCGCGGCCTCGTCCCGACTGAGACCCGCGGCCTCCCGCAGCTCCTGAAGCCGCTTGCCCAGGACCACCTGGCCCACGGTGGGTGCGGCCCGCCGTTCACTCACGCCACGCCTCCCCAACGTGCCCAAGCCTGCGATCAGTCTGTCACGGACGGTCGGCGGCGTGACAGGGCCCGGAGCGAGAAGATCGCCGGAAGCGGAGGCGTCAAGCGAGCATGACCTCGCGGGTAATCGACCGCACGCCACCAGGAAGGGATCGTGGACGCACCGGGTCCCGGGCCGGCGCACTCCGCCCCGGGACCCGGCCCCAGCCGCCGCACCACGACCCGACGGAGGGTGATTCCCCATGTCCGCGTTCCAGCTCGCCGCACTCGCCCGCACCCGTGAGCCGCAGTCGATGCTGCGCCGCTTCCTCGCCCTGGACGCCGTCGTGACCGGCGGCAACGCGCTCGCCTATCTCGCGTTCCCCGGCCCGCTCGGGCGGTTCCTCGGCGCCGACGCCACGCTGCTCCTCGCCCTGGGCGCGTTTCTCGCCGTCTACGCGGCGGGCGTGGCCCTGCTGGCCGCCCGCCGGCAGCCGCCGGCGGGCGGCGTGCGGGCCGTCGTCGAGGCCAACCTCGCCTGGGCGGTGGTGAGCCTCGTGGCCCTGGCGCTGTGGCTCTCGCCCAGCACGCCGGGAGCGGTGTGGACGGTGCTCCAGGCCCTGGTCGTGGCCGGCTTCGCGGCCCTGCAGCACACGGCGCTGAAGGCCCGTCAGGACACCAGCGTCTGAAGGTACTTGGCCGTCGCCGGGTCGGCCGGGAGCAGCGTCTCGATGGCCAGCTCGGCGACCGTCACGTCCATCGGCGTGTTGAACGTGGAGATCGACGAGATGAACGACAGTGTGCGCCCCTCGTGCTCGATCCGCAGCGGCAGCGCGAAGTACGGCACCGGCTCGTCCGGCTCGTCCGCCGGATCCGCGTCGGGCACCGGATACGCCACCACCTCCTCGTACAGCGCCCGCAGCGGCTGCGAGCGGTGCAGGGCGATCTGCCGCTCCATCTGCTCCAGCAGGTGACCCCGCCAGGCGCGCAGATTGCGGATGCGGGGTGCGAGGCCCTGCGGGTGCAGGGCCAGCCGCATCGCGTTCAGCGGCGGTGCGAGCAGTTCCTCGCCGACGCCCTCGACCAGCGTCATCACCCCCCGGTTGGCGGCCACGACGTCGTACAGCGCGTCCACCACCAGGGCCGGGTACGGCTCGTAGCCACCGATCAGCCGCTCGATGCCCTCCCGCAGCGCGCCCAGCGCAGGGTCCTCCAGGGGGGTCTCCGGATAGCGGGGGGCGTAACCGGCCGCCAGCAGCAGCGCGTTGCGCTCCCGCATCGGCACGTCCAGATGCTCGGCCAGCCGCAGCACCATGTCCTCGCTGGGCCGGGAACGGCCGGTTTCCACGAAGCTGATGTGCCGGGCCGAGGAGTCCGCGCGCAGGGCCAGCTCCAGCTGGCTGACCCGCCGCTGCTCCCGCCAGGCCCGCAGCAGCGGGCCCACGCCCCGCTCGGCGGTGGACGGGTGAGTGGTCATGCCGGGACCGTAGTCGAGATCCGGTCGTCCCGGACAGACGCACCGTCTGACCAGGGCTTCGGCCGCCCCCTTGTGGCAGGCTGAGAGGACACCGGGGACACAGCAGTCTGGGAAGGAGCGCAGCCCATGCCCGTCGAACCGCTGTCGCAGAAAGAGGTCGAGGACCGGCTGGCCGAGCTGCCGGGCTGGTCGCTCGACCAGGACCGACTCGTCCGCTCCTACCGGCTCGGCTCGCACTTCTCGGCGACGGCGATGGTCGTGCACATCGCCCAGGTCCAGGAGGAACTGAACCACCACTCCGACCTCACGCTCGGTTACAACACCGTCTCCCTGTCCGTGCACACGCACAGCGCGGGCGGCGCCGTCACCGAGAAGGACTTCGAGCTCGCCCGCAGGGTGGAGGACCTCGCCCCCGGGCACGGGGCACACTGACCGGGTGCTCGACTACGACAAGGAAGCGGAGCGGTACGACGCCTCGCGCGGCGGCGAGCCCCGGGCGGCCGCCGCCGCACAGGGCGTCCTGAGCCTCGTACCGCCGGACACGCGCCGTCTGCTCGACGTCGCCTGCGGCACGGGCATCGTGACCCGCCGGCTCGCCGCCGCCCGCGACCACATGAGGGTGACCGGCGTCGACCTCGCCGCGGCCATGGCCCGGCAGGCCTCCACCCGGCTCCCCGGTGCCGTCGTACGCGCCGACAGCCGCCGGCTGCCCTTCCGGGACGGGCAGTTCGACGCCGTGTGCACCGTGTGGCTGCTGCACCTGGCCGCCGGGCCCGCCGAGGTGCGGGCCTTCGTCGCCGAGTGCGCCCGGGTGCTGCGCCCCGGCGGCGTCTACGTCACCACGGTTGACAAGGCCGCCTCCCACAACGTGGGCAGTGACATCGATGTCGTGCTGTCCTCCCGGCCGCCGGGCCCGGTCCGGGACGCGGCGGCGGACGTCGAGTCCTGCGCCGCCGCCCATGGCCTGGTCCCGGCCGGACAGGCCCGCTTCACCGGTCACGGCCAGGGCCGCAGCCCCCGCCGTACGATCGCCGACCTGCGCAGGGGCTGGTTCGTCACACTGCCGCCGGGCCACCCCCTCGCCGACGGATTCGCCGACCGCCTCGCCCGGCTCCCCGACCAGGACCGGCCACGCCCCGACCCGGTGTTCAGCCTGCGGTCGTTCCGGAAGGCCGGGTGAACTCCATGATCCAGTTGGTCACCCAGGTGTCCCCGCCGTCGACGGAGAACGCCTGCTCCCAGCGGGCGGACGTGGCGGAGACGCCCGACCAGACGAACCGCGCCCGGGTGTCCTTGCCGTCGTAGGTGTCGTCGCCGTGGAACGTCCCGATGCCCCCCTCGAACCGGCCGACGACCGGCGGGAACAGCGTCACACTGATGCTGGAGGCCCAGTACAGGGACCACTGCTCCCTCTCCCGGTCGAAGAGCCGCAGTGTCGCCCCTTCGCCGACAGGTGCGGCATGCCGGACGGCGGCGGAACTGGCGGAGCGGTACGCCAGTGCGCCCCCTTCCGCCGGTGACCGCCCGCTCAGACAACCGCGCAGGTCCGCTCACCCAGCTTGTAGGCCAGATTCCTCCCGGAGCGGTTGAAGACGATGCCGGGCACGAACCCGCCCCCGTCGATCCGGGCGCTCTTCCCGGCGTAAGGGGGACGTGCGAGGGCCGGGCGGCTCCCCGTGCTGAGGGGCCGCCCGGCGGGTCGGCCTCGTCGTCAGGTGACGAGACCACGAACGCAGAGCTTCGGACGCACCTGCTTCTCGGGGGCGCGGGGCTGCATCGATATGCGGCTCCGCCGCGTGGTCGCGACCAGCCCCGACGGACCCGCAGTCGGCCACGGCCCAACCCGCGGAGCGCCCGGCGGCGCTATTCGAGAAGCTCCGCGTACGAGCCCATGGCCAGGGCGATGTCCGCCTGGGCCCAGAACCGGTGATACGTGAACGACGGAACCGCACCGCCCGCGAGATAGCTCTCGACCTTCGACCAGGCCGGGTCGTCCTCGTAGAAGGAGCGGATCGACTCGAACGTCGACGACGAGTTGATCGCGTCACCGTTCGGCATCGTGCCCGTCCAGCCGCTCGGGATGAACACCCGGTCGCCGAAGCGGTTGTAGTCGGCCCGGTTCTCCGGGACCGCGACGCCGAGGGCGTCCTGGTGGTTGGCCCACATGCCGTCCAGCAGCTTCTTCGCCGCCGCCGCGGCCTCTGTGTCACCGGAGCGGTCCGCGTAGTACGTCAGGGTCTTGGCGTACGCGGCCGCCACACCGACGTCGTCGGTGTAGTCGGCGACGGTGACGTGCAGGCCGCTGTTGGAGCCGGGGCTGGAGGCGTTCCAGGTGTCGGGCTGGCCCGACCACTGCAGCGTCGACGGGATGCGGAACGTGCCGTCCGGGTTGAACGTGGTCTTGGACAGCGCCCAGTCGACCCACTTGTCGAGGACCGTCTTCGCCTGCGCGTTCCCCGTCTGCTGGTACAGCTCGGCGACGCGCTCCACGGACCACGCCTGGAAGCCGAACCACTGGTTGGACGGCGGGTCGTGGTACACGGGCTTCTCGTCGTAGTACATGCCGTGGAACGTCGACTTGCCCGACGGCGGGGTCGCGTACCGGCCCGCCCAGCTGTTGGTCGCACCGCCCGCGATGGCGCCCTCGTCCGACTGCAACCAGCGGTAGAACTCCAGCTGCCGGTCCATGGACTTGGCCCAGTCCGCCGCGCCCGTCGCCGACTTCGGCTTCAGCGGCGCGTAGTTGGCGAGCGCGTAGGCGGCCAGGGGGTTCTGGTAGCCGCCGTGGGCGTGGCTGGAGCCGATGCGCCAGGCCCAGCCGGCGTTCGTGTCGGTGGCGCCGCCCCAGGCGTAGTACCAGGACATCAGGTAGAACGAGGCGTCCTTGCCGGTGCCCGCCGGACAGGCCGCGGGCCCGACACAGTTGCCCACCTTCTTGAAGTACTTGTCGTACATCGAGTAGCGCAGGTAGTCGCCCATCTTGGCGGCCTTGCCGACCGTCGCGGAGACGGCGGAGCCCTTGCCCTGCTCCTTCGCCCACAGGTCCGCCCAGTAGGCGGCCTGAACGGCCCGCGCGTCGGCGTCCGGGGCGTTGGTGAACTTCCACTGCTTGGCGTAGGAGGCGTCACCGGTGAACAGGTCGAGATAGCCGTTCTTGCCGCCGTACTTGAAGGCGTCGCACGTCGGCTGCGGCACCGTCTCCCACACCGACTCCTGCGCGCCGCGCTGGAAGGTGTTGATGTACGACGGGCCGGTGTCCGCCGGGCCCGCCTCGCACTTGCCGGGCGCGTTGCCGTAGCCGTAGACGTTGTCGACGTCCTGCAGCCAGTGCATGCCGT
This sequence comes from [Streptosporangium] indianense, assembly GCF_021474405.1. GTDB lineage: Bacteria > Actinomycetota > Actinomycetes > Streptomycetales > Streptomycetaceae > Streptomyces > Streptomyces indiaensis. The sequence continues at coordinate 31,518 of NZ_JAKEIO010000053.1, read as the reverse complement.
AGACGTCGTCCGTGCCGTACGCGCTCTTCAGCTCGGCGGCGATCGGGTCGCGGCCGACCGGGACACCGCTGTCGAGCTTGGCCGGGTACGCGTCGGGCGTGTCCAGTTCGGGCGCGTAGGTGGCCGGCTTGGAGGCGTTGTAGAACGCGTTGGTCGGCTGGTCGGCGTGAGTGGGGATCATGTACTTCTCCATGAGGTCCCAGGCGCCGTTGAACTTCGACCAGTCACCCGTCACCTTGCCGTACATGGCCTGGAGCCACAGGAGGTAGCTGTACGCCTCCGAGGTGGTCTCGTGGCCGTGGTCCGGGGCCTCGACGATCAGCGTCTCGACCGAGTGGTAGGGGATGCCCTCGGGGGAGAAGTAGCCGTTCGCCGGGTTGGTGATCTTCCCGTAGAGCTCCAGGAAGCGGGCGTCGTAGACCTTCGCCGCCGCCAGCTGCGTCACGGTGACCGAGGCCTTGGCGTGGCCCGCGGCCGTCGACTCGAACACGGCCGATCCGGTGCCCGAGTCGGCGGCCGTGACGGTCACCTTCTGCGCGGTGTTCCAGTTCTGCGGCGTGAAGGTGAGCGAGGCGCCGGCCGAGACCGACAGCCCCGAGTTGCCGCTCGCGCGGGCCGACGTCACCGTCACGTTGGAGGCGGGCTGCTTGGACAGCTTCACCTCGTAGGTGCCCGACTTGCCGGACTGGACACCCAGTTGGGGCGGCGAGGCGACGACGGTCGGGCCGGAGGAGACGGTGATGCCGACCGGGGTGGAGTCCGCGGATGCGCCCATGCTGTCGTACGCCTTCGCCACCAGCGAGTGACTGCCCACGGCCAGGTCGGAGACGGACAGGGCGTAGGGCGCGCTCGTGTCCGTGCCCAGCAGCTTGGTGTCGTCGTAGAACTCCACCTTGCTGATCGTGGCGTCGTCCGCGGCGGCGGCGGTGGCCGCCAGCGGCACCGCCTGGCCCTGGGTGTAGACGGCGCCCGCGCTCGGACTGGTCAGCACGGTGATCGGCGGCTGGTGCGCGCCGGTGCAGGGCGTGCCGTTGACCGAGAAGGACGTGGGCGCGGTGTTGGAGCCGCTGTAGGAGAACTGGGCACCGGTGGAGACGGCGGCGCCCGCCGCGATCCGCCCGTTGTGGGAGGCGTTCTTCACGGTGATGTTCTGGCCGGCCTGCGACCAGGTGCCGTTCCAGCCGTTGCCCAGCTTCTGGTTGCCGGAGTAGGCGTAGGTCAGCGTCCAGCCGTCGATGACGTCCGTGCCGCGGTTGGTGAGGGTCAGGTCCACCGTGAAACCTGAGCCCCAGTCGTTCGTCTTGTGGTCGACACTGCACTGGAGTGCCGCCGCCTGCGCGGGAGTCGACCCTGAGGAGAGCATCGTCAGCGGAAGGGCGAGAGCGGCGAGCGCGGCGGTCCACAGACGCCGCGCGGCTCTCCGCCTCCGGGGTGGGGGATGCATGGTGCTGGTTCCTCCTTGCGGCTCGGAGAAGTCAAGGCCTGAACCAGTGGGAGCGCTCCCATAGTGCGGATACGTCAGGTACCGGTCAAGGTCCTCGAAGAGTCGAAAAGATTCGATGCGCCGCCTTGCGCAAAAGTCGGCAACTCCCCTGTTCTTCACCGTCACTTGCCGCTACCTTCCATGACACCAGTGGGAGCGGTTCCATCAGTCGACGCGTCCGTCACGGCGCGCCCGACCTGCAAGGAGTCGCTCATGCGACACCCCCCGCGTTCAGTGCTTTGAGCCGCCGCCGGCGTGAGTCAGCCGCGCGCGGCGGCCAGTCACCGCCCTCCGCAGGCCGCATACGGCGCCGCTCGCTCCGGCATGCCCGGCGACGACCTCACCGCACCTCTGAACCCCCACGGAACCGCGGAAATCGCAAGGAACCCAACGGAAGAGGGACCCCCACTCATGAGCCGTACGAGAACCGCGTTACTGGCCGCCATGGCTCTGGTCGCAGGCGCGACCGGCACCGCCTTCGCCGTCGACCCGGGCGGCGCCGGCACCGCCGCCGTCCCCTGCACCGTCGACTACACGATCCAGAACCAGTGGAGCAACGGCTTCACCGCCGCCGTGACCCTCACCAACAACAGTGCGGCCAAGTCGTCGTGGTCGTTGAAGTGGTCGTACGCCGGGAACCAGAAGGTGACCAGCGGCTGGAACGCCAGGATCAGCCAGAGCGGTGCCGCCGTCACCGCCGCCAACGAGACGTACAACGGACAGCTGGCGACCGGCGGCTCCGTCAGCTTCGGCTTCCAGGGCAGCTACAGCGGCAGCAACGCGATCCCGGCGGCCTTCACCCTCGACGGCGTGACCTGCAACGTCGACGGCGGTGGCGGCCCCACGGACCCGCCGGACCCGGGCGGACCGTCCAGCCGCGTGAACAACCCCTACGAGGGCGCGAAGGTGTACGTGAACCCGGAGTGGTCCGCGAACGCCGCCGCCGAGCCGGGCGGCAGCCGGGTCTCCAACCAGCCGACCGGTGTCTGGCTGGACCGCATCGCCGCGATCAACGGCGCCGGCGGGAAGATGGGCCTGCGCGACCACCTCGACGAGGCGCTGCGCCAGAAGGGATCCGGCGAGCTCGTCGTCCAGTTCGTCATCTACAACCTGCCGGGCCGGGACTGCTCCGCCCTCGCCTCCAACGGCGAGCTGAAGGCCGACGAGATCGGCCGCTACAAGACGGAGTACATCGACCCGATCAAGGCGATCCTCGCCGACCCGAAGTACGCCTCGTTGCGGATCGTCACCACGGTCGAGATCGACTCGCTGCCGAACCTCGTCACCAACACCGGCAGCCGCCCGACGGCCGTCCCGCAGTGCGACGTGATGAAGGCCAACGGCAACTACGTCAAGGGCGTCGGCTACGCGCTCAACAAGCTCGGCGACGTGCCCAACGTCTACAACTACGTCGACGCCGGGCACCACGGCTGGATCGGCTGGGACGACAACTTCGGCCCCACCGCCACCATCATGAAGGAGGCGGCGACCGCCGAGGGCGCCACGGTCGACGACGTCCACGGCTTCATCACCAACACGGCGAACTACAGCGCCCTGAAGGAGAACAACTTCACCCTCGACGACACCGTGGCCGGCAAGTCCGTCCGCGAGTCGAAGTGGGTCGACTGGAACCGCTACCTCGACGAGCTGTCCTACGCCCAGGCCTTCCGCAACCAGCTGGTCTCGGCGGGCTTCGCCTCGAACATCGGCATGCTGATCGACACCTCCCGCAACGGCTGGGGCGGCGCCGCACGGCCCACCGGACCGGGCGCGACCACCAGCGTCGACACCTATGTCGACGGCGGGCGCTACGACCGTCGCTTCAACGCCGGCAACTGGTGCAACCAGTCCGGAGCCGGTCTCGGCGAGCGCCCGAAGGCCGCCCCGGCCGCGGGTATCGACGCGTACGTGTGGATGAAGCCTCCGGGTGAGTCCGACGGGTCGAGCAAGGCCATCCCCAACGACGAGGGCAAGGGCTTCGACCGCATGTGCGACCCGACCTACACGGGCAACCCGCGCAACAACAACAACATGTCCGGTGCCCTGCCGGACGCGCCGGTGTCCGGGCACTGGTTCTCCGCCCAGTTCCGGCAACTGATGCAGAACGCCTACCCGCCGCTGTCCTGACCGGTTCGCGGTGAACCGCCGATCCGCCGGGGCCACGTCCCCCGGCGGATTTTGCGGGACCGGCAACAGCACTGGCCTCCGCCCGGTGCGTCGGCGCACGCTGACCGCATCCGAGCGAGAGGCTGACCACCATGGCGCACCACCACCACGACGAGCACGAGCCCGGCCACGAGCACGGTGCTCACCACGGCCACACGGACCTCGACTGGGCCGAGATGGGCCCGGTGCTGGAGTCCTCGGCGGAGTTGTTCGCGCCCCTGTACGAGCGGGCGTTCGGCTGGCTGGCGCAGGAGGTCACCGAGCCGGGTCTGATCGTCGACGCGGGCAGCGGTCCGGGTGTCGTGTCGTGCCTGTTCGCTGAGACGTTTCCGGGCGCCCGGATCCTGGCGGTGGACGGCTCCGAGGCGCTGCTGGAGCGGGCCCGGGCGCGCGCCGGGCGACAGGGCGTCGCCGACCGCTTCGGCACGCTCGCCGGCGAGCTGCCCGATGTGCTCGGCGAACTGGACTACCCCGCCGACCTGCTGTGGGCGAGCCGCAGTCTGCATCACCTGGGCGACCAGCGGGCCGCGCTGGCCGCCTTCGCCCGGCATCTCGCGCCGGGCGGCACGCTGGCCCTCATGGAGGGCGGTCTGCCCCTGCGGTTTCTGCCGCGTGACATCGGCATGGGCCGTCCCGGTCTCCAGGCGCGGATCGACGCGGTGGAGGCGGAGTGGTTCACCCGGATGCGCACCGACCTGCCCGGGCACGTGGCCGAGACCGAGGACTGGCCGGCCCTGCTCACCGCCGCGGGACTCAAGCCGACGAGGACGCACAGCTTCCTGCTCGACCTGCCGGCCCCCGTATCGGACCGGGCCCGCGCCTATGTCGTCGCCTCCCTGTCGCACATGCGCGACAAGCTCGCCGAGGGGCTCGACGCCGAGGACCTCGCGACCGTCGACCGACTGCTCGACCCCGACGACGAGGCGGGCCTGCACCGCCGCCCGGACGTGTTCGTCCTGGAGGCCCACACGGTGCACACGGCGGTCCGGCCGGGTTAGCGCGGCCGCGCTTGACTTCGAGAGCACTTCAACTGATGGACTCCCCGGCATCGCGCTCCGGACCACATCACAGGGGGAATCCATGTCCGACCCACAGGTCGCGCTCATCACCGGTGGTGGCAGCGGCATCGGCGCCGCCGTCGCACGGAAGTTGCTGGACGCCGGGAACCGGGTGGCGGTCACCGGCCGCGGGGAGGAGCGGTTGCGCGACTTCGCCGAGGATCTGGGACGTCCCGAGGGGCTGCTGACCATCGCCGGTGACACCGCCGTGTACGACGACGTCCGATCGGCGGTCGACACCACGGTCAAGGCGTTCGGACGGCTGGACACGGTGGTCGCCAACGCCGGTTCCGCGACCCACGACACGGTCGCCGAGGGGGACCCCGACGGCTGGCGGGACATGGTGCTGACCAACGTCCTCGGGCCCGCCCTGCTGATCCGGGCGTCCATCGACGCCCTGAAGGAGACGCGCGGCCGGATCGTCCTGGTCGGAAGCGTCGCCGGGTTCGTGCACGGGCCGGGCAACATCTACGGGGCGACGAAGTGGGCGGTGACCGGGCTCGCCGAGAACACCCGGCGGCAGGTCACCGAGTGGGGCGTGGGCGTCACCCTGGTCGCGCCGGGCCGGACGGAGACGCCTTTCTGGGACTCCTACGGCAGCCTCCCGCCCGGCCGTCTTCTCACCGCCGGCCAGATCGCCGACTCGGTCGTCTGGGCGATGAGCCAGCCGGAGGGCGTCGACGTCAACACGGTCGTCGTACGGCCGGTGGGGCAGCCGGTCTGAGGCGGCGGGATGGACGACGCCCCGGTCCGGGCCCCGCGAGGGGCTCCGGGACCGGGGCGCTGCCGGTACGGCTCAGGCGGCGTTGAACTCCGCGGGGTCCGGGCCGATGCGCCGGTCCTCGTTGAGGGCGCTGATGGCCGCCAGGTCCTCGTCGTCGAGGCTGAAGTCGAAGACGTCGATGTTCTCCTTGATCCGCGACGGCGTCACGGACTTCGGGATCACCACGTTGCCCAGCTGGATGTGCCAGCGCAGCACGACCTGCGCGGGGGTGCGGTCGTGCTTCCGGGCGATGGCGACGATCGCCGGGACCTCCAGCAGGCCCTTGCCCTGGCCGAGCGGCGACCAGGCCTCGGTGGCGATGCCCTGCTGCGCGTGGTACTCGCGGGAGGCGCCCTGCTGCAGGTGCGGGTGCAGTTCGATCTGGTTCACCGCCGGGACGACCGACGTCTCACCGATCAGCTTCTCCAGGTGCTCGGGAAGGAAGTTGGAGACACCGATGGCCCGGATGCGGCCGTCGGCGTGCAGCTTCTCGAACGCCTTGTAGGTGTCGACGTACAGACCCCGCTCCGGCGTCGGCCAGTGGATCAGGTACAGGTCGACGAAGTCCAGGCCGAGCTTTTCCAGCGACGTGTCGAAGGCGCGCAGCGTGGAGTCGTATCCCTGGTCGGCGTTCCAGAGCTTCGTGGTGACGAAGAGCTCCTCGCGGGGCAGACCGGAGGTGGCGATGGCCTTGCCGGTGCCCTCCTCGTTGCCGTAGATCGCCGCGGTGTCGATGCTGCGGTACCCGGCCTCCAGTGCCGTCGCGACGGCCGTCTCGGCCTCGTCGTCCGGCACCTGCCAGACGCCGAAGCCCAGCTGGGGCATCTCGACGCCGTTGTTCAGGATGATCGGGGGGACCTTGCTCACGAGCTCTCGATCCTTCGGTAAGTGGTCAGGTGGGCTCCCATCGTCAACGATCACGGGCGGTGATGCATTCCTGACGGGAGAATTCCGAAGCCACACCTGCCCCACGGAGCGGGGGTCACGCCCGGTAGAGCGCCTCGACCTCGTTCTCGTACGCCTTCTCGATCGCCTTGCGCTTCAGCTTCAGCGACGGGGTCAGCAGCCCGTGCTCCTCGGTGAAAGGCTGGGCGAGTATGCGGAAGGTGCGGATCGACTCGGCCTGCGAGACGAGGGTGTTGGCGGCGACCACCGCGCGGCGCACCTCCGTCTCCAGATCCGCGTCGCGCACCAGCTCCGCCGGGGACATCTGCGGCTTGGCCCGCATGGCCAGCCAGTGCTCCACGGCCTCCTGGTCGAGGGTGACCAGGGCGGCGATGTACGGGCGGTCGTTGCCGACGACGATGCACTGGTTGACCAGCGGATGGTCCCGGACGCGTTCCTCCAGCACACCGGGTGAAACGCTCTTGCCGCCGGACGTGACCAGGATCTCCTTCTTGCGGCCGGTGATGGTGAGGAAGCCGTCCTCGTCCAGCGTGCCGAGGTCACCGGTGGCGAGCCAGCCGTCGTGCAGGGTCGCGTCGGTGGCCTTCTGGTTGTTGAGGTACCCCTGGAAGACGTTCTCGCCGTGCAGCCAGATCTCGCCGTCGTCCGCGATGTGCACGGTCGTGCCCGGGATGGGCTGCCCCACCGTGCCGAAGCGGGTGCGCCCCGGCGGGTTGGCGGTCGCGGCCGCCGTGGACTCCGTCAGGCCGTAGCCCTCGTAGATGTGGACGCCCGCGCCGGCGAAGAACAGCCCGAGGCGGCGGTCCATCGCCGAGCCGCCCGACATGGCGTGCTTGATGCGGCCGCCCATCGCGGCGCGGATCTTGGTGTAGACGAGTTTGTCGAACAACTGGTGCTGCATGCGCAGGCCCGCCGACGGGCCGGGGCCGGTGCCCCAGGCCTTGGCCTCCATCGCGTCGGCGTACTTGATCGCGATGTCGACGGCCTTCTCGAAGGGACCGGAACGGCCCTCCTTCTCGGCCTTGCGGCGGGCCGCGTTGAACACCTTCTCGAAGATGTACGGCACGGCCAGGAAGAACGTGGGCTTGAACGCGGCCAGGTCCGGCAGCAGGGCCGCCGCGTTCAGCTGCGGCTGATGGCCGAACTTGACCTTGCCGCGGATCCCGGCGACCTGGACCATCCGTCCGAAGACGTGCGCGAGCGGCAGGAACAGCAGGGTCGCCGCCTCGTCGCCGCGCTTGGAGTGGAACACCGGCTCCCAGCGCTCGATGACGGTGTCCGCCTCGTACATGAAGTTGCCGTGGGTGATGACGCAGCCCTTGGGGCGTCCGGTGGTGCCCGAGGTGTAGATGATCGTGGCGACCGAGTCGGGGGTGACGGCCTGCCGGTGGCGGTGCACCACCTCGTCGTCGAGGTGCGCGCCCGCGTCGTACAGCTCGTGCACGGCGCCGGAGTCCAGCTGCCACAGCCGGCGCAGCCGGGGGAGCCGGTCGATGACGGTGGCGATGGTCATGGCGTGGTCCTCGTGCTCCACGACCGCGGCCGTCACCTCGGCGTCGTAGAGCATCCAGAAACACTGCTCGGCCGAGGACGTCGGGTAGACCGGCACCACCTGCGCGCCGATCGTCCACAGCGCGTAGTCGAAGAGGGTCCACTCGTAGCGCGTACGGGACATGATCGCGACCCGGTCGCCGAACCGGATGCCGCTCGCCAGCAGCCCCTTGGCCAGGGCGAGCACCTCGTCACGGAACTCGGCGCTGGTGACGTCCCGCCACTGACCGGAGTCGTCCTTGCGGCCCAGCGCGATGTGCAGCGGGTCCTCCTGGGCATGCTCGAAGACCACGTCGGCCAGACCACCCACCGGAGGTGCCAACGCCAACGGAGGGTTGGTGAACTCGCGCAAACCCCGCTCCCCGCTCCTCAGCGCTTCAGTCGAGTGACGCCCCGCACAGCGCCGTGAAAGCTACCCCACCCGGGCAGGGGGCGGGAGGGGGTGCGAAGACGGGCAGCGCTCTTGTATGCGCTGGTCAGTCAGGGAAAAAGCGCCCACATGGGGAAGGGTCGGACACAAAACTGACGGTTGAGTAAGTTTCGGTGCCGTAATCTCCACTGAATCTGTACGAGCCGGCCGTGGTGCGACGCGCTTTGCGACGGTGCCTCTCCTGTCAGCGGAGCCGCGGCGGATTCTGTCACTCCGCTTCCCTCGGAGGTGAGGGACCGGGCAGATCACAGACCCTTGCGCCCGCTGCGGTGCAGCCGGTCCCCGCCCGCCAGGATCGCCGCCGCCAGAGCGTCCGCCGCACCCTGCGCGGACGGCCTGCGCCTGCCGTGGACCAGGACGAAGTCGACCTGCCCCAGTTCCGGCAGCCCCGCCCGGTCCGGGACCCGGACCAGACCCGGCGGGATCAGACCGCGGGAGTGGGCCATCACGCCGAGACCGGCCCGGGCCGCCGCGACGAGACCGTTCAGGCTGCCGCTGGTGCACACGACCCGCCATTCCCGGCCCTGCCGTTCCAGGGCCTCCAGGGCGAGCGCGCGGGTGATGCCGGGCGGCGGATAGACGATGAGCGGCACCGGACGCTCCGGGTCGAGCCGGAGACGCTCGGCGCCGATCCACACCAGCCGGTCGCGCCGGACCAGCTCGCCCCGCGAGTCCTCGGGGCGCCGCTTGGCCAGCACCAGATCCAGCTTGCCGTCGGCCAGCTGCTCGTGCAGCGTGCCCGACAGCTCGACCGTCAGCTCCAGGTCCACCTCCGGGTGCTCGTGCCGGAAGCCCTCAAGGATCTCGGGCAGCCGGGTCAGCACGAAGTCCTCCGAGGCTCCGAAGCGCAGCCGGCCGCGCAGCCGGGTGCCGGTGAAGAACGCCGCGGCCTGCTCGTGCACCTCCAGGATCCGGCGCGCGAAGCCCAGCATGGCCTCGCCGTCCTCGGTCAGCTCCACCGAGTGCGTGTCCCGGGTGAACAGCGTCCGCCCGGCGGCGTCCTCCAGTCGCCGCACGTGCTGGCTGACCGTCGACTGCCGCAGTCCGAGCCGCCGCGCGGCCTGCGTGAAGCTCAGCGTCTGCGCCACCGACAGGAACGTGCGCAGATGCGAGGGATCGTACATAATTCCAAGCTATCGCAGATCGCGATGACAGTGAGAGCGGTGTACGGGATTCCCGATCGCCGGTCGCGGGCGCAGGATGGAGCGGGGCCGCTGCGGCCCGGACCGACCGAAGTGCCAAGCAAGTGGAGCACCGTGAAACGCCTGAGCCGGCCGAACCGGATGCCGATCGACCCCTACATCCTGCTGCTGCTCGGGACGGTGGGCCTCGCCGCACTCCTCCCGGCGCGCGGCTCGGCCGCCGAGGTCGCCTCAGGTGCCTCCACGGCGGCGGTCGCCCTCCTGTTCTTCCTGTACGGCGCGCGGCTCTCCACGCGTGAGGCGCTCGACGGCCTGCGGCACTGGCGGCTGCACCTGACGGTCCTGGCCTGCACCTTCCTGGTCTTCCCGCTGCTCGGTCTCGCGGCCCGCGGGCTGGTGCCGGTGATCCTGACGCACCCGCTCCACCAGGGCCTGCTCTTCCTCACGCTGGTCCCGTCGACCGTCCAGTCGTCGATCGCCTTCACCTCCATGGCCCGCGGCAACGTGCCCGCCGCGATCTGCGCGGGCTCCTTCTCCTCCCTCGTCGGCATCGTCGCCACCCCGCTGCTCGCGGCCTGCCTGCTCGGCGGCAGCGGTGGCGGGTTCTCCGCCGAGTCGCTGCTGAAGATCGTGCTGCACCTGCTGGTGCCGTTCCTCGCCGGGCAGGTGCTGCGCCGCTGGGTCGGCGGTTTCGTCACCCGCCACAAGCAGGTCCTCGGCCTGGTGGACCGCGGCTCGATCCTGCTGGTGGTCTACACCGCGTTCAGCGCGGGCATGGTCCAGGGCATCTGGCACCAGGTCAGCCCCGCCCGGCTGGGCGGCCTGGCCGTCGTCGAGGCCGTGATCCTCACCGTGATGCTGGTGCTCACCTGGTACGGCGGCAAGGCGCTGCGGTTCGGCCGGGCGGACCGGATCGCGCTCCAGTTCGCCGGTTCGAAGAAGTCCCTGGCCGCCGGACTGCCCATGGCCAGCGTCCTGTTCGGCGCGCAGGCGGCGCTCGCCGTGCTGCCGCTGATGCTCTTCCACCAGATGCAGCTCATCGTGTGCGCAGTGATCGCCAAGCGGCGCGCGCGGGAGGCGGCGGCGGAAGTCACCGCGCCGCGGCCAGTCGCAACGACAGGAACCGTGGTCGGTACAGGGACACGTTCCGGCTGAGCCGATCGGCGGCGCCCGTCGTCTCCAGCCAGTTGACGTCGTAGCTCAGGACGAGCCGTCCGTCGCCGCTCAGCACCGGGTGCGCCTGCGGGTTGTAGGCGGCGACCTGCCCCGGGGGCAGCGGCGGAGCGAACTCCTTGCCCGGGCCGTGCCACGGGCCGGCCGGGGAGCAGGCCCAGTAGGACGCCACCGAAGTGAGCCCCTCGGGGCCGGCGGCCATCGTGAACAGCACGTACGTCCCGCCCTCCCGGACCACCGAGAACGCGCTGCCCACACCCGTGCGCCGCCCGTCCCCGAGCACCGGCCGGGGGCGGGCACCCGGCACCCACGCCGAACCGCTCCAGTACTGCCAGGCCCCCGGATCCGCGAGCCGGCCCTCCGGCACCCGGGCCGCGTACGCGTGCGAAACGGGACGGGACGCGGCCCGGCCGTCGTCGCCGCCGAACACATAGGTCCAGCCGTCCTCTTCCACCAGCGTCGTACCGAACAGCACCCGCCGGGACGGGTCCGGGACCAGCTGCTGGCCGAGCACCTCGACGATCGACTCCAGACGCAGCCCGGGCAGGGACAGCGTGGCGACCTCGGTCGCGGTGGGCACCCCGTAGATCCAGGGGGACCGGCCTGCCGTGCGCACCCACAGCAGCACCCGCACGACCTGCTCCGAGGAGCCGGGGGCGCGGGGTTCGACGCGGGCGGCGACCGGCCAGCGCCACTTGCCGGGTGCGGGGTCGGCGAACAGCGGGGCCGGCAAAGTGGTTTCGAGGCGGCCCTGGCGCATGAGCACGGCGGAGTTGCGCACCAGCGGCGTGCCGGCGTCCCGCCAGGCGTAGGACTCGCCGTGCGGGTTGGGCGGTCCGTACACCCGGCCCAGATAGGTGTCCGAGAACAGCCACAGCACCCGGCCGTCCGGCAACCGCACCGAGTGGGTGCCGTCGCCGCCGGTCCAGTCGTCCGTGCGGGTCGGGTCGTCGCCGTAGCGGGCGAACTCGGCGTCGAGACCGGCGTCCGCCTTCCAGGAGCCGACCGTGAGCGCCCGGCAGGCGTCGTTCGAACCGCCGTCGTCGTCGGGCAGGGCGAAGAGCAGCGCCGCGCCGAGAACCAGGACCAGCAGCAGGCCGATCCCGGTTCCCGTGCGCTGCCGGGCTCGTAAGGCTCCTGAGGCGTCGGGCACGCCCCGTGACGTTAGTTGCTGCCGCTCACCTGGTCCATGGGCAGCCACAGCACCGTGCCCCGGGAGGCCGCGCCCGAGGCGCCGGAGGCCAGCTCCCCGTCGCTCAGGGCCCGGTTCCACACCCGGACGTCGTCGATCGCCCCGGTGAGGAACGCCCGGCTGTCCATGCGCTGCCCGATGTGCACGCCGAACGGGGAGTTGCGGCTGACCGAGCCCGGCACGTCGGCGGTGCCGAGCGCCTCGCCGTCGAGGAAGAGCGTCAACCGCCCGCCACCGCGGCGCAGCGCGAGATGGTGCCAGCGGCCGTCGTTGTGGGCGCCGTCGGTGGACACCGAGGCGGACCTGACGGTCGTCGCGTCCGACCGGGTGGTCATCAGCCCGCGGACCCGGCCGCTCGCCGGTTCCCCGCGCAGCCAGATCTGCGGCTGGGTGGTGCCGATGCCGCCCATCCACAGGAAGGGCTGTTCGCCGGTCGTGGCCGTGTAGCGGAAGTGCAGCGACGCCGTGAAGTCCCCGTCCCCGAGCGGCAGCCGGGACCGGTAGGGGAGCCGGACGGCGTCGTCGGCGCCGTCGAAGGAGAGCGCGCCGCCGCGGACACCGGCCGTGCGCGCGGCACCGCCGAGCACGGCCGCGGGCCGGGCGCCCGCCGCCGCGTCCCGCGTGGTCGGGTCGGCGCCCCGGCGCGGCTTCAGCCAGTCCTCGGTGAAGCGGGCGAAGCGGATCTCGTCGCGCGCGTCGACGGCGCCGCCCTCGTACAGCAGCCCGACCGTGGTGCCGTCGACGGGTGCCATGTCGGAGTAACCGGACCAGTCCGTGGTGACGACCGTGCCCCGGTCCACGCTCTCCCAGGTGCGCCCGCCGTCGTAGGAGGAGCGGACCATCATCGTGCGGCGGCGGTCGGGGTCGGCCGGAGCGGACAGCAGCATCCGGTCGCCGCGGCGCAGGATCGCGCCCTGGACCTGCGGGGTGTACAGGTCCGGCAGGTCGCGGAAGGGCGTGGCGAAGCTGTCCCCGCCGTCCCGGCTGAGGGTCTGGGAGCGGTGGCCGAGGTCGGTGCCGTCCTGTTCCCGGCCGCTGACGAGCAGGGCGCCGTCGGCGCGTTCGGTGAGCGTCACCTCCGACGGCTTCTGCCGGAACGTGCCGTCCGGCGCTATGGGCCAGGTGTCCGTGGCGCCGATCTGCCAGGAGTCGCCGCCGTCGTCGCTGATCACGAGCGCGGCGTGGTTGGCGGAGACCCGGCTGCCGTTCCACGTCTCGGTGTTGACGCCGAACACCAGCCGCCCGGCGTGCTTGCCGCGGGTGAGCTGGATGCCGTGCACGGGACCCGTCGCGTACCAGGAGTTCCAGTCCTCGGGCAGGATCTCGTCGCTCAGGTCGCGCGGCTGCGACCAGGTCCGGCCGTCGTCGTCGCTGTACTGCAGGTGCGGGGTGCGGTCGCAGGGCACGGCGCAGTTGCCGGCGTCCTTCCGGCCGGTGTTGTACGTCTCGGCCAGCAGGATCCGGCCCGTCCTACGGTCCACGACGGGCGCCGGGTTGCCGTGCGTGTCGCCCGCGCCCTCGGTGACGACCTGGAGCGGCCCCCAGGTGCGGCCCCCGTCGGTGGAGCGCTTGACGACGATGTCGATGTCGGCCGCGTCGCCGCAGTTGAGGACCCGGCCCTCGGCGAAGGCGAGCAGGGTGCCGCGGGTGGTGCGCACCATCGCCGGGATCCGGAAGCAGGCGTAGCCGGGGTCCTGGGACGTCTTGAACAGCACCTGCTGCTCGAACTCCGGTAACGGCGTGGCGGGTCGGCCGTGGGCCGGGACGGCCGGCACGAGCAGCGCCCCGGCGGTGACGGCGGCTGTCAGGGTGGATCTCAGACGTGTGCGAAGACTTGACGGCATGGTGCGACCTGCCCTTCATGCGTCTGTCGGCTGGACCACCTGGTCATGGAACAGACATCCGGTCATCCGGACATTCCACGTCCCCTGTGTGGGTCACAGACGGTACTTGGCTCACAGACCCCCCACAAGGACCCGCGTCAGGGGATCAGGACGACCATGCCCAGGTTGGACCGGCCCTCGATCTCCGCGTGCGCCTTCGCCGCGTCCTCCAGGGCGAACTCCCCGTGGACGGCGGGCCTGAGCTCTCCGGCGCCGAACAGCCGCCACAGCTCCTCGCGCCACTGCTCGTACACCTCCGGCTTGCCGCGGGCGATCCGGGCCATCTGGAAGCCGGTCACCGACTTGGCGTCCACGAGCAGGTCGTACGCCTGGATGGCGCCGCCGCCCGAGCTGTACGCCACCAGCCGCCCCTCGGGGACGAGCGCGTGCAGGGCACGGGTGAGCAACTCGCCGCCGACCGCGTCCAGCACGTAGTCGACCGGGGTGCCCCAGCTCCGGTCGCCGTACGCGATGACGTGGTCGGCGCCGAGACCACGCACGAAGTCGGCCTTGCCCGGGTCGGAGACGGCGCCCACGACACGCCCCGCGCCGCGTGTCCTGGCCAGCTGCACGGCCAGATGGCCGACGCCGCTCGCGGCCGCGGTGACCAGGGCCGCCTCGCCCGGTTCGGGGCGGGCCGCCTCCAGTGCGCCGAGGGCGACCAGACCGCTGCGGACCAGGACGATGGCGTCGACGGCGCTCGCGTCCCCGGGGACCGGGGAGGCCATGGCCTCGTGCAGCACGGCGAAGTCCGCGTAGCCATGGCCGAAACAGAGGCCGGTCACCCGGTCGCCGGTGCCGAAGCGGGTGACACCCTCTCCCACGGCCGTGACCTGCCCGGCGATCTCGCCGCCGAGCGGGATCGGTTCGGCCGCCTCGCTGACCTTGCGCACGACCGGGAGCGTGACGCCGATCGCCTCCGTGCGCACGAGCAGCTCGCCGGGGCCGGGCCGGGGGAGCGGTGCCTCCTCCAGGAACAGGGGGCCGCCTGGGACGTCGTAGCGGACGCGGCGCATCGCACCTCCGGGGGCATTGGTGATCCCAACGGGATCGTTGGGAGGCCCAACGGTATAGGAGGATCGTAGGAAGAACCAACGATTTCTTGGTTAGGCTGAGTCCATGCCGGAAGCCCCCCTCCCCGCGATCCGCTCCCTGCCCAGCTGGCTGCTCGGCCGCGCCGCCGCCCGCGGCCGGGCCCTGGTGGCCGAGGCGCTGGCCGCGGAGGACATGCGGATGTGGCACCACGTGGTGCTGTCCGCCGTCCGCGACCTCGCCCCCGTCGCCCAGGCCGACCTCGGCCGCGGGATCCGGCTGGACCCCAAGGACCTGGTCGGCGTGCTCAATGACCTTCAGTCGGCCGGCCTGGTGGTCCGCGAGCCCGACCCGAAGGACCGCCGCAAGAACGCGGTGTCCCTCACGGAGCGGGGAGCGCGGCTGCTGAAGCGCTGCGAGAAGGCGGCCCGCGCCGCCAACGACGAACTGCTCGCACCGCTGTCCGTGGCCGAGCGGGATCAGTTCATGGCGATGCTGCTCCGGATATCCGATACGGCCGACTGACGGCAGTGCCGCTCCGGACGTCCGGTACGGCCGACCGACGGCAGTGCCGCTCCGGCGACCCGGTACGGTCGGCCGACGACCCGGCGGCCCCCGCGCGGGCAGGTCGAGACGGGGCCCCTGCGGCGCAGGGGGCGCCGCCGGTCGGGGCCACGCCGTCGTGTCGCGGGAGGGGCCGTGTCGTGGGAGGGACCCCGTGTCGCGGGAGGGACCCCGTGTCGTGGGAGGGACCTGCTCAGCCCTGGGCGGCCGCGGCCCGCACGGCGATCCGGTCCTCACCCGCGTACACGTTCATGGAACTGCCCCGCAGGAAGCCCACCAGCGTCAGGCCCGTCTCGGCGGCCAGGTCCACCGCCAGCGAGGACGGCGCCGACACGGCCGCCAGGACCGGAATGCCGGCCATCACGGCCTTCTGCGCCAGCTCGAAGGAGGCCCGGCCCGACACCAGCAGGATCGCCCGCGACAGCGGCAGCTCCCCGTTCTGCAGGGCCCGGCCGACCAGCTTGTCGACCGCGTTGTGCCGGCCCACGTCCTCCCGGACGTCCAGCAGCTCGCCCTCCTCCGAGAACAGGGCCGCCGCGTGCAGGCCCCCGGTCCGGTCGAAGACCCGCTGGGCCGCGCGCAGCCGGTCGGGGAGGCTCGCGAGCAACTCGGGGGAGACCTGGACCGGGGGAGTGTCGGCGACGGGCCACCGGGCCGTGGTGCGCACCGCGTCCAGTGACGCCTTGCCGCACAGCCCGCAGGAGGACGTGGTGTAGACGTTGCGCTCCAGTGTGATGTCGGGGATCACCACGCCCGGGGCCGTCTTCACGTCGACCACGTTGTAGGTGTTGGCCCCCTCGGCCGTCGCCCCGGCGCAGTAGACGATGTTCTGCAGGTCCTGCCGCCCGGCCAGCACTCCCTCGCTCACCAGGAAACCCGCCGCCAGTGCGAAGTCGTCACCCGGGGTACGCATGGTGATCGCCAGGGGCTTGCCGTTGAGCCGGATCTCCATCGGCTCCTCGGCGACGAGCGTGTCCGGACGGCTGGAGACCACCCCGTCCCGGATGCGGATCACCTTGCGTCGTTCCGTGACTCGTCCCATGTCCTGATCAGTCCCGGTTCTGTACGTGCTGGTGGCCGAAGCGGCCCTTGATGCAGAGATGGCCGTGGGTCACCGGGTTGTCGAGCGGCGAGGTGACCTTGACGATCCCATTGTCCTGTACGTGCGGCGTCAGGTCGCAGCCCACTCCGCAGTACGCACACCCCGTGGTGGTCACCGTCTGCCGCGCCTCGTCCCAGGTACCCGCCGCGCGCATGTCGAACTCGGCCTTGAACGACAGCGCGCCCGTGGGGCACACCTCGATGCGGTTCCCGCAGTACACGCACGCGGAGCCGGTCAGCAAAGGGTGTCCGCCGTATGGAGGTCGGCTGGGCAAGGATGCGTGCGCCGACCGTTCGGCGCATGCCGGATACCGCTCACCGCATACGGTCGACGGCCCGTCTTCCCAACGCCTGTCGGCATCCCTACCGTCCGGGGTTCATGAGTCCCCCCGTCGCGCCCCCGGGCTGGAGCCGCTGGCTCGTTCCGCCCGCCGCTCTCTCCGTACATCTCTCCATCGGCCAGGCCTACGCCTGGAGCGTGTTCAAGCCGCCCCTGGAGTCCGCGCTCGGCCTCAGCGGCACGCAGAGCGCGCTGCCCTTCCAGCTGGGCATCGTCATGCTGGGCCTGTCCGCCGCGTTCGGCGGCACCCTCGTGGAGCGCAAGGGCCCCCGCTGGGCGATGACCGTCGCCCTGCTCTGCTTCTCCTCCGGCTTCCTGCTCTCCGCGCTGGGCGCGTCCCTGGAGCAGTACTGGCTGATCGTCCTCGGCTACGGCTTCGTCGGCGGCATCGGTCTCGGCATCGGCTACATCTCACCCGTCTCCACGCTGATCAAGTGGTTCCCGGACCGGCCCGGCATGGCCACCGGCATCGCCATCATGGGCTTCGGCGGCGGCGCGCTCATCGCCTCGCCGTGGTCGGCCCAGATGCTGGAGTCCTTCGGCGGCGACAGCACCGGCATCGCACTGGCCTTCCTGGTGCACGGGCTGTCGTACGCCGTGTTCATGTTGCTGGGTGTGCTGTTGGTCCGCGTTCCGCGTCACGCCGCAGGGGCACGGGGAACTGCGCGACAAGCCCCCACCGGCCCGCAGGTCTCCGCGAACCAGGCCCTCCGCACCCCCCAGTTCTGGCTCCTGTGGATCGTGCTCTGCATGAACGTCACCGCGGGCATCGGCATCCTGGAGAAGGCCGCGCCGATGATCACGGACTTCTTCGCGGACACCTCCACGCCGGTGTCGGTGACGGCCGCCGCCGGATTCGTCGCGCTGCTGTCGGCGGCGAACATGGCGGGCCGCATCGGCTGGTCCTCGACGTCCGACCTCATCGGCCGCAAGAACATCTACCGCCTCTACCTGGGCGTCGGCGCCCTGATGTACACCCTCATCGCCCTGTTCGGCGACTCCTCCAAGCCGCTGTTCATCCTGTGCGCCCTGGTCATCCTCTCCTTCTACGGCGGTGGATTCGCCACGGTTCCCGCCTATCTGAGGGATTTGTTCGGTACGTACCAGGTCGGTGCCATCCACGGGCGGCTGCTCACCGCCTGGTCCACGGCCGGGGTGCTCGGCCCGCTGATCGTGAACTGGATCGCCGACCGCCAGGAGGAGGCGGGCCGGCACGGCGCGTCCCTGTACGGGCTGTCGTTCGCCATCATGATCGGGCTGCTCGTCGTCGGCTTCGTCGCCAACGAACTGGTCCGGCCCGTCGACCCCCGCCACCACGTCCCCGCCCCGAAGGAGGCCGCGCATGTCGAGCGACAGCAGTCAGAGTCCGCCTAGCCCGGACCGGCGGTGGCTGATCGCCCTCGCCTGGGCGTGGGTGGGCGTACCGCTCGCCTACGGGCTGTACGAGCTCGTCCGCAAGGCGACGCAGCTGTTCACCGGGTAGCAGCCGGGGCGGGCGGCGGTCGAGGCCGCCGGCGGCGTTCGACAGGTGCCCGGGCGTCCGAGCTCCTGACCGAAGCTGACAACCCGGGCGCCGGTTTCCTGTCGCCTTGGCTGCCGTCGTACCCGTGAGTCACTGATCAGACTGGTGGATCCGCTACCCAAGGCACGAGGGGGATCCACCCAATGAACGGCTCGCGCATCGCCGCCGTCGGCCACTACCAGCCCGCCAAGGTGCTCACCAACGAGGACCTGGCAGGCCTGGTCGACACCAGTGACGAGTGGATCCGGAGCCGGGTGGGCATCCGCACACGGCACATCGCCGGCCCCGACGAGCCGGTCGACGAACTGGCCGGACACGCCGCCGCCAAGGCCCTCGCCGCGGCCGGACTGGCCCCGGCCGACATCGACCTCGTGCTGGTCGCCACCTCCACCGCCGTCGACCGCTCGCCCAACACGGCCGCCCGGGTCGCGGCCCGCCTGGGCATCCCGCAGGCCGCCACCATGGACCTCAACGTGGTGTGCGCCGGGTTCACCCACGCCCTGGCCACCGCCGACCACGCCGTCCGCGCGGGGGGCTCGAGCCGGGCGCTGGTGATCGGGGCGGACAAGATGTCCGAGGTCACCGACTGGAGCGACCGCAGCACCTGCGTGCTCGTCGGCGACGGGGCCGGCGCCGCGGTGGTGGAGGCCGCGGACGAGCCGGCCATCGGTCCGGTGCTGTGGGGCTCGGTGCCCGAGATGGGCAACGCGGTGCGGATCGAGGGCACTCCGCCGCGCTTCGCCCAGGAGGGCCAGAGCGTCTACCGCTGGGCCACCACGCAGCTCCCGCCCATCGCCCGCCGGGCCTGCGAACGGGCCGGGCTGGAGCCGGCCGACCTCGCCGGGGTCGTCCTGCATCAGGCGAACCTGCGCATCATCGAGCCCCTCGCGGAGAAGATCGGCGCCGTCAACGCGGTCGTCGCACGCGATGTCACGGAGTCCGGCAACACCTCGGCCGCGAGCATCCCGATGGCCTTCTCGAAACTGGTCGAGCAGGGCGCGCTCAGCACGGGCGACCCGGTGCTGCTGTTCGGCTTCGGCGGGAACCTGTCGTACGCGGGCCAGGTCGTCCGCTGCCCCTGAGCCCGTCTCGGTTCCTCGGGGTGTGACGCGCTCAACTCCCCCCAAGCCTGTCCTTTGTGCGCCGTGGACTGTAGACGAAAGACAATCAATACCGACTCTGCGGCGACACCGGCTCGCGCCCCGCTGTGCGCGGCCCTGCCGAGGAGGGGGACCGCGATGCTGTCGACAGGCCTGCCCCAGGGGGCGGTACCCAAGCTGGAACGCCCGGGTCCGCTGCGCGACCGTGTCTACGAGGCACTGCTCGAACTCATCACCACCCGTGCGCTCCAGCCCGGCCGGCACCTCGTCGAGAGCGAACTCGCCGGGCACCTCGGAGTCTCCCGGCAGCCGGTGCGCGAGGCGCTGCAGCGGCTGAACACCGAGGGGTGGGTCGATCTGCGGCCCGCCCAGGGCGCGTTCGTGCACGAGCCGACGGAGGAGGAGGCCGACCAGCTCCTCACGGTCCGTACGCTCCTGGAGGCCGAGGCGGCCCGGCTCGCCGCGGCCAACGCCGACAGCGCGGGCATCGCCGCCCTGGAAGCGCTGTGCGCGGAGGGCGAGAAGGCGGTCGACGCCGACGACGTGGACGGGGCCGTGGCAATGAACGCCCGTTTCCACGCCAAGATCATGGAACTCGCAGGCAACGCGGTCCTGGCCGAACTCGCCGCCCAGGTCGACCGGCGCGTGCGCTGGTACTACACGCCGGTGGCCCGTCGGCGGGGTCACCAGTCCTGGATCGAGCACCGCGAACTGATCGCCGCGGTCACCGACCGCGACGAACAGCGCGCCACCCGGCTGATGCGCGAACACACCGAGCACACGCGACGGTCGTACCACGCGCGTTCACGTGTCTAGCGCCACCACGAGCCCGTAGTACGGCAGTTCGGCCTGCCCTGCCTCGTCCTGCGAGGCGGGGCATCCGTCACCGCTTCTTTGTCCACTGAGTGGAGAAAGTACGGGGCAATTCCTGCGCGACTTCTTCCCACTCCCGGCAGCCGCTGCTACGTTCCCTCCGAAAGCAAGCCACCGAGGTGGCGGAAAACCGGCGCGCACAGGCCGATCGAGGCGGGGAGGGGCTCGTGAGACGTATGACCGCACGACCCGGAAACGCCCATCAGGCCCGACTGCTCACGCTGTTGCGCGACGGCGGCCCCAACTCCCGTGCCCAGCTGGGCGACCAGGTCGACCTCTCGCGGTCCAAGCTCGCCGTGGAGGTGGACCGGCTGCTGGAGACGGGGCTGGTCGTGGCCGACGGACTCGCCGCCTCCCGCGGTGGCCGCCGCTCCCACAACATCCGCCTCAACCCCGAACTCCGCTTTCTTGGCGTCGACATCGGCGCGACCTCGGTCGACGTCGCTGTCACCAACGCCGAGCTGGAGACCCTCGGGCACCTCAACCACCCCATGGACGTGCGTGAAGGGCCCGTCGCGGTCTTCGAGCAGGTCCTGGCCATGGCCGCGAAGCTGAGGGCCTCCGGGCTCGCGGAGGGGTTCGACGGCGCCGGCATCGGCGTCCCGGGCCCGGTCCGCTTCCCCGAGGGCATCCCGGTGGCACCGCCGATCATGCCCGGCTGGGACGGCTTCCCCGTGCGGGAGGCGCTCAGCCAGGAACTCGGCTGCCCCGTCATGGTCGACAACGACGTGAACCTGATGGCGATGGGGGAGCAGCACGCGGGCGTCGCCCGCACCGTCGCCGACTTCCTCTGCGTCAAGATCGGCACCGGCATCGGCTGCGGCATCGTCGTCGGCGGTGAGGTCTACCGCGGCACGACGGGCAGCGCCGGCGACATCGGGCACATCCAGGCCGTCCCCGACGGCCGCCCCTGCGCCTGCGGCAACCGGGGCTGCCTGGAGGCCCACTTCAGTGGAGCCGCCCTGGCCCGCGACGCGACGGAGGCCGCCCAGCAGGGGCTCTCCGCCGAACTGGCCTCGCGGCTGGACACCAACGGCGCGCTCACCGCCGTGGACGTCGCCGCCGCTGCCGCGGCCGGTGACGCCACCGCCCTCGATCTGATCCGCGAGGGCGGCAACCGCACCGGCCAGGTCATCGCCGGCCTGGTCAGCTTCTTCAACCCGGGCCTGGTGGTGATCGGCGGCGGGGTGACCGGCCTCGGCCACACGCTGCTCGCCGCGATCCGCACCCAGGTCTACCGCCAGTCGCTGCCGCTGGCGACCGGCAACCTCCCCATCGTCCTCGGGGAGTTGGGTTCCGCCGCCGGAGTGACCGGCGCGGCCCGGCTCATCAGCGACCACCTGTTCTCACCCGCGTAGTCCTCTCCGACAGCACGGCTCCCTCAGCACAGCGCCCTGCTCTGCCCTGCCCTGAAACCGGCCCGCACGCCCGCCAAGGGGAATCCGCATGGCATCAGAACCACCGCTGCTCAGCATGTCCGGCATCACCAAGTCGTTCCCCGGAGTCCGGGCCCTGGACGGCGTCGACCTGGACGTCCAGGCCGGTGAGGTGCACTGCCTCCTCGGCCAGAACGGCGCCGGCAAGTCCACCCTCATCAAGGTGCTGGCCGGCGCCCACCAGCCCGACACCGGGAGCATCCGCTGGCGCGGCGAGGAGGTCACCCTCCGCTCGCCGATCAACGCCATGCGCCTCGGCATCGCCACTATCTACCAGGAACTCGACCTGGTGGAGCACCTGTCGGTCGCCGAGAACGTCCACCTCGGGCACGAGCCGACCACCGCCGGCTTCGTCGTGCGGGGGAGGGCGGCCAGGGCGTCGACGGCCGCGCTGCTGAAGCGACTCGGTCATGCCGAGATCGATCCCGCCCGGCTCGTGGGACAGTTGTCGGCGGCGCAGCAGCAGATCGTGTCCATGGCGCGGGCGCTCTCCCACGACGTGCGGCTCATCGTGATGGACGAACCGTCCGCCGCACTCGACCCGGACGAGGTCGACAACCTGTTCCGCATCGTCGGCGACCTGACCGCCGCCGGAGTGGCCGTCGTCTACATCTCCCACCGCCTGGAGGAGATCCGCCGCATCGGCGACCGGGTGACCGTCCTGAAGGACGGACGGGCCGTCGCGAACGGACTCCCGGCGAAGTCGACACCGACCGGCGAGGTCGTCGCCCTGATGACCGGCCGCAACGTCGAGTACGTCTTCCCCGACCGCCCCGTCTCCCCGCCGCCCGGCGAACCGGTCCTGACCGTCCAAGGGCTGTCCCGGCCAGGGGAGTTCGAGCCGCTCGACCTGGAGGTCCGGCCGGGCGAGATCGTCGGCCTCGCCGGCCTGGTCGGCTCAGGCCGCTCCGAGATCCTCGAAACCGTCTACGGCGCCCGCAAACCGACGACCGGTCAGGTACGGGTCGGCGGCCGGGCACTGAAGCCGGGCAGCGTACGGGCCGCCGTCCGGGCCGGACTCGGGCTCGCCCCCGAGGAACGCAAGGCGCAGGCCCTGCTCATGCTGGAGTCCGTCACCCGCAACGTGTCGGTCTCCTCCATGTCCCGCTTCGCACGCGGCGGCTGGATCGACCGGGGCGCCGAACTCGGAGCCGCCCGGGCCGCCACCCGCGAGCTGTCGCTCCGGCCCGACAACCCGTCCGTGCCCGTGCGCACCCTGTCCGGCGGCAACCAGCAGAAGGCCGTCCTGGCACGCTGGCTGCTGCGCGGCTGCAAGGTACTGCTGCTCGACGAACCCACCCGCGGCGTCGACGTGGGCGCCCGCGCCGAGCTCTACGCGGTCATCCGCCGGCTCGCCGACGAGGGCCTCGCCGTGCTGCTGGTCTCCAGCGAGGTGCCCGAGGTGCTCGGCCTCGCAGACCGCGTCCTGGTGCTGCGTGAGGGCCGTGTCGTCCACACGGCACCCGCGCGCGAACTCGACGAACACCGCGTACTCGACCTGGTCATGGAAGGAAGCCCGGCGTCATGACGCAGCCCGTCTCCCCGCCGCGGGACAGCACCGCGACGGTGCCCGAGGACCGGCCTCCGGCCTGGCGCGGCCTGCTGGCCCGCGCCGACGTCCGCACCCTCTCCCTGCTCGGCGTGCTCGCCGCGCTGATCGTCGTCGGCGGCATCACCAAGCCCGACGAGTTCCTCGACACCCGCAACCTGCAACTGGTCCTCACCCAGGCCTCCGTGGTGGGCGTCGTCACCGTCGGCATGACCTTCGTCATCGTCTCCGGCGGCATCGACCTGTCGGTCGGCGCGATCGTCGCCCTCGCCTCGGTGTGGGCGACCACGGTCGCCACCCAGGAGTACGGCTTCGCCGGCATCCTCTTCACGGCGATCGTCGTCGGAGTCGGCTGCGGCCTGGTCAACGGAGTGCTCATCGCCTACGGCTCGATGGTGCCGTTCATCGCCACCCTCGCCATGCTGGCCTCCGCCCGCGGCCTCGCCCTGCAGATCACCGACGGCAAGACCCAGATCGTCACCGTGCCGTCCGTCCTCGACCTGGGGGAGCGCGACGCCTACGTCCTCGGCATCCCGCCCCTGGTCCTGGTGTTCGCCGTCGTGACGGTCATCGGCTGGCTGGTGCTCAACCGCACCACCTTCGGCCGCCGCACGGTCGCCGTCGGCGGCAACCCGGAGGCGGCCCGGCTCGCCGGCATCGACGTCCGCCGCCAGCGGCTCTACCTCTACCTGCTGTCCGGCCTGTGCTGCGGCATCGCGGCCTTCCTGCTGATCGTCCTGTCCGGCTCCGGCCAGAACACCAACGGCAACCTCTACGAACTCGACGCCATCGCCGCCGCGATCATCGGCGGCACCCTGCTCACCGGCGGCCGCGGCACCATCACCGGCTCCGTGCTCGGCGTCCTGATCTTCTTCACGATCACCAACATCTTCGCCCTGAACAACCTGCAGAGCGACGTCCAGCAGATCGCCAAGGGCGCGATCATCGTCGCCGCCGTGCTGGTCCAGCGCCGTACCGCGAGCACGACCTGAGGAAAGGGTTGACCGCCATGCCAGAGATCACGAGCCGCAGAGGGCTGCTCTTCGGGGCCGCCGCCGTCTCCGCCGGTGCCCTCCTCACGGGGTGCACGAGCAACGAGCCGTCCCAGTCCGAGGACCAGCAGGCCGGCAACGACCAGCCGGCCGCCGACGACAAGCCCGGCAAGCAGGTCACCATCGGCTTCGCCGGACCGCAGGCCGACCACGGCTGGCTCAACGCCATCAACGACAACGCCAAGAGCCGCGCCGAGAAGTACTCCGACGTCACCCTGGAGATCACCGAGGGCTCCAACGACACCGCCCAGCAGATCGGCCAGATCGAGACCCTCATCAACAAGAAGGTCGACGTCCTGGTCGTGCTGCCGGCCGACGGCAAGGCCCTCACCCAGGTCGGCCTGAAGGCGATGCGCGCCGGTATCCCGGTCGTCAACCTCGACCGCATCTTCAACTCCCCGCAGGCCTACCGCTGCTGGATCGGCGGCGACAACTACGGCATGGGCCTCAACGCCGGGCACTACATCGGCGAGAAGCTCAAGGGCAAGTCAGGCGCCCGTGTCATCGAACTGGCCGGCCTGGACAACCTGGAGCTCACCAAGCAGCGCACCCAGGGCTTCGACGACGCCCTGAAGAACTACCCCAACATCAAGAAGGTCGCCCGGCAGGCCGCAGAGTTCACCGTCGAGTCCGGCCAGGCCAAGATGGCACAGCTGCTCCAGGCCCAGTCGACGTTCGACGCGCTGTGGAACCACGACGACGACCAGGGCGTGGGCGCCCTGCGCGCCATCGAGCAGGCCGGGCGGGACGACTTCCTGATGGTCGGCGGCGCCGGCGCGCTCTCCGCGTTCCAGGCCATCAAGCAGGACGACGGCGTCCTCAAGGCGACCGTGCTGTACCCGCCGACCATGGCGGCCTCCGCGATCGACCTGGCCCGCGCCCTCGGCCAGAGCAAGGGCATCGGGGGCCTCGCCGAGTTCGAGATCCCCTCGTCGCTCACCCTCTACTCGGCCGTCGTCGACAAGACCAACGTCGACCAGTACATGTCCACCGGCTTCAAGTGAGCCACCCCGCACCCCCCACGTGCGCCACCCCGACCAGGACGAGGAGGACACCCGTATGGGACAGCCGCAGCAGCAGTCGGAAGGGACCGAGAAAGGCAAGCCACCCCTGCGCGTGGGGATGGTGGGCTACGCCTTCATGGGCGCCGCCCACTCCCAGGGCTGGCGCACCGCGGGCCGCGTCTTCGACCTGCCGCTGAACCCCGTGCAGGCCGTGATCTGCGGCCGGGACACCGCCGCCGTCCGGGCCGCGGCCGACCGGCACGGCTGGGAGTCCACGGAGACCGACTGGCGGGCCCTCGTCGAACGGGACGACGTCGACCTCGTCGACATCTGCACCCCCGGCGACAGCCACGCCGAGATCGCCCTGGCCGCCCTGGCCGCGGGCAAGCACGTCCTGTGCGAGAAGCCGCTGGCCAACACCGTCGAGGAGGCCACCTCGATGGCGCTGGCGGCCGAGGAGGCCCACGGGCGCGGCCAGGTGGCGATGGTCGGCTTCAACTACCGCCGGGTGCCCGCCACCGCCCAGGCCCGCCGCATGGTCGCCGAGGGCCGGCTGGGCACGCTGCGGCACGTGCGCGTGACGTACCTCCAGGACTGGCTGGTCGACCCCACGTTCCCGCTGACCTGGCGGCTGCGCAGGGAGCAGGCCGGCTCCGGCTCGCTGGGCGACCTGGGCGCCCACATCGTCGACCTCGCGCAGCACCTGGTGGGGGAGCCACTGGCCGGTGTCTCCGCGCTGACCGAGACCTTCGTACGGGAGAGGCCCCTGCCCACCGGTGCCACGAGCGGTCTGTCGGCCGTCACCTCCGCGGGCACCGGGCAGGTCACCGTCGACGACGCCGCCCTCTTCACCGCCCGCTTCCCCTCCGGCGCCCTCGCCTCCTTCGAGGCCACCCGCTACGCCACCGGCCGCAAGAACGCCCTGCGCATCGAACTCAACGGGGAGCGCGGATCGCTCGCCTTCGACCTGGAGCGGCTCAACGAGCTGTCCTTCCACGACGCCACCGAGCCGGGCGCGGAGGCCGGGTTCCGCCGGATCCTCGTCACCGAACCCGACCACCCCTACCTGGAGGCCTGGTGGCCGCCCGGCCACGGCCTCGGCTACGAGCACACCTTCGTCCACCAGGCCCGCGACCTCGTCCACGCCATCGCCGAGGGACGCCGCCCCGAACCCTCCTTCGCCGACGGGCTGCAGGTGCAGCGCGTGCTCGCGGCGGTCGAGGAGAGTGCCGAGAAGAACTCCGTCTACACGCCGATCGCGGTCTGAGGAGGGCCTGTACCGATGCCCCGCACCTTCACGCTCTTCACCGGCCAGTGGGCGGACCTGCCCCTGGAGGAGGTCTGCCGCCTCGCCCGCGACTTCGGCTACGACGGCCTCGAACTCGCCTGCTGGGGCGACCACTTCGAAGTCGACAAGGCACTCACCGACCCGACGTACCTGGACGGCCGCCGGGCCCTGCTCGACAAGTACGGCCTGAAGTGCTGGGCCATCTCCAACCACCTGGTCGGCCAGGCCGTTTGCGACGCCATCATCGACGAACGCCACCAGGCCATCGTGCCGGGCGAGGTGTGGGGCGACGGAGACCCGGAGGGTGTCCGGCAGCGGGCCGCCGAGCGCATGAAGGACACCGCCCGGGCCGCGGCCGCCTTCGGCGTGAACACCGTCATCGGGTTCACCGGCTCCGCCATCTGGCACCTGGTCGCCATGTTCCCGCCCGCCCCCGAGGCGATGATCGAACGCGGCTACCAGGACTTCGCCGACCGCTGGAACCCGATCCTGGACGTCTTCGACGCCGAAGGTGTGCGGTTCGCACACGAGGTCCACCCCAGCGAGATCGCCTACGACTACTGGACCACGCAGCGGGCCCTGGAAGCCGTCGGCCGACGCCCCGCCTTCGGCCTCAACTTCGACCCGTCGCACTTCGTGTGGCAGGACCTCGACCCGGTCGGCTTCCTCTGGGACTTCCGCGACCGGATCTACCACGTCGACTGCAAGGAGGCCCGCAAGCGCCTCGACGGACGCAACGGCCGGCTCGGCTCCCACCTGCCCTGGGGCGACCCGCGGCGCGGCTGGGACTTCGTCTCCGCCGGACACGGCGACGTCCCCTGGGAGGACGTCTTCCGCATGCTGCGCTCCATCGACTACACGGGTCCGGTCTCCGTCGAGTGGGAGGACGCCGGCATGGACCGGCTCCAGGGGGCGCCCGAGGCCCTGACCCGGCTCAAGGCCTTCGACTTCGAACCGCCCAGCGCGTCCTTCGACGCCGCGTTCAACAGCTGAACCACAAGTTCACCACACTGACCTGCCTTGACGCGCTCAAGGCACAGCACACCTCCGGGGTGACGGCGCACCCCGGCGCCCGCACGCACGCTTCGCACCCACCCCGTACGGCCCACCCCGTTCCCGGAGGGACTTCGTGCACAGAACCAGACCCAGCAGCACCCGCACCCCCAGGCGTACCGGACTTCGCAGCACCGTAGCCCTGTTCACCGGCCTGCTTCTCGCCGTCGGAACCCCCGCCACCGTCGCCGGCGCCCACCCCGGGCACCCGGAACACGACGAACCGGCGGCCGCCGAGGGCCAGTTCCAGCAGGTGCCGCTCGCCAAGGGCGAACCCGAGACGGGTGAGCCCATGTCGCTCGCCGTCCTCCCGGACCGCAGCGTCCTGCACACCTCACGCGACGGCACACTGCGCCTGACCGACCAGGGCGGCGTCACCAAGGTCGCCGGCAAGCTCGACGTGTACAGCCACGACGAGGAAGGTCTCCAGGGCGTCGGCATCGACCCGGACTTCAAGAACAACCGGGCGATCTACCTGTATTACGCCCCGCCGCTGGACACCCCCGCGGGCGACGCCCCGGAGACCGGCACCGCCGACGACTTCAAGAAGTTCGACGGCGTCAACCGCCTCTCGCGTTTCGTCCTCAACCCCAACGGCACGCTGAACCTGTCCAGCGAGAAGAAGGTCCTGGACGTCGCGGCCTCCCGGGGCACCTGCTGCCACGTCGGTGGCGACATCGACTTCGACGCGGACGGCAACCTCTACCTGTCGACCGGCGACGACACCAACCCCTTCGCCTCCGACGGCTACACCCCGATCGACGACCGGCCGAACCGCAACCCGGCCTTCGACGCCCGCCGCAGCGCCGGCAACACCAACGACCTGCGCGGCAAGATCCTGCGCATCAAGGTCGCCGAGGACGGCTCCTACACCGTCCCGGAGGGCAACCTCTTCGCCCCGGGCACCGAGAGGACCCGCCCCGAGATCTACGCGATGGGCTTCCGCAACCCGTTCCGCATGAGCGTCGACGACAAGACCGGCACCGTCTACGTGGGCGACTACGGCCCCGACGCCGGCGCCGCCGACCCCAAGCGCGGCCCGGGCGGACAGGTCGAGTTCGCCAAGGTCACCAAGGCCGCCAACTTCGGCTGGCCCTTCTGCACCGGCGACAACGACCCCTACGTCGACTACGACTTCGCCACCAAGGAGTCCGGCGAGACGTTCGACTGCGACGCACCGAAGAACACCTCGCCGCACAACACGGGCCTCACCGACCTGCCGCCCGCGCAGGCCGCCTGGATCCCGTACGACGGCGGTTCCGTGCCCGAGTTCGGCAGCGGCTCCGAGTCCCCGATGGGCGGGCCGGTGTACCGCTACGACCCCGGGCTGAACTCCAGCGTGAAGTTCCCCGAGGCCTACGACGGGGACTTCTTCGCCGGCGAGTTCGGGCGCCGCTGGATCAAGCGGATCGAGCAGAACGCGGACGGTTCCGTCGCGAAGATCAACGACTTCCCGTGGACCGGCACCCAGATCATGGACATGGAGTTCGGCCCCGACGGCGCCCTCTACGTCCTCGACTACGGCCTCTCCTGGTTCCAGGGCGACAAGGACTCCGCGCTGTACCGCATCGAGAACGCCGAGGACGGCTTCTCCCCGATCGCCGAGGTGAGCGCCGACAGGACATCCGGCGCGGCCGGCCTCAAGGTGAAGTTCACCGCCTCCGCCAAGGACGCCGACTCCACGAACCTCACCTACGGCTGGGACTTCGGCGACGGCACCAAGGGCGAGGGCCTCACCCCCACCCACACGTACAAGAAGGTCGGCACCTACAGCGCCACCTTCACCGCCAAGGACCCCGAGGGCAACACCGGCAACGCCAGCGTCCGGATCGTCGTCGGCAACACCGAGCCGAAGGTGACGATCGAAACCCCGGGCAACGGCAGCATGGCCGCTTTCGGCAAGCCCGTCCCGTTCAAGGTGAAGGTCACCGACCCCGAGGAGACCGTCGACTGTTCCAAGGTCAAGGTCACCTACAGCCTCGGCCACGACTCCCACGCCCACGAACTGACCAGCGAGATGGGCTGCGAGGGCACCCTGACACCGCCCCCCGGCGACGGCGGCCACGACCCCAACGCCAACATCTACGGCGTCGTCGGCGCCAGTTACACCGACGGTGGAGCGAACGGCCAGGAGTCCCTGACCGGCACCGCCCGCACCGTGCTCCAGCCGCTGCACCGCCAGGGCGAGCACTTCACCACCCAGTCGGGCGTCTCCGTCATCACCAAGACCGGCGCCAACGGCGGCAAGACCGTCGGCGACATCAACGACGGCGACTGGATCTCCTTCAGCCCCTACCGGTTCGACGGGCAGAAGAAGATGACCGTACGGGCCTCCTCCGGCGGCGCGGGCGGCTTCGTCGAACTGCGCACCGGCTCGCCCGACGGGCCCCTGCACGGCTCGGCGTACATCCCGCCCACCGGCGGCTGGGAGACGTTCCAGAACGTCGACGTGCCGCTGCGGTCACTGCCGAAGAAGACCACCGACATCTACCTGGTCTTCAAGGGCGGCGAAGGCGCGCTGTACGACGTGGACGACTTCGAGTTCTCCACGGAGCCGTTCAAGGGCGGCAAGAAGGTCCTGGTCTTCTCCAGGACCGCCGGCTTCCGGCACGACTCCATCCCGGCGGGCATCACCGCCCTGAAGGAACTCGGCAGCCCGGCCGGCATCACCGTCGACGCCACCGAGGAGGCACGGCAGTTCACCACGGCCAACCTCGCCAAGTACGACGCCGTGGCCTTCCTCTCCACCACCGGCGACGTGCTGAACGCCGAGCAGCAGCAGGCGTTCGAGAACTACGTGAAGAACGGCGGCGGCTACCTGGGCGTCCACGCCGCCGCAGACACCGAGTACGACTGGGAGTTCTACGGCGGCCTCGTCGGCGCCTACTTCCAGTCCCACCCGGCCATCCAGAAGGCCACCGTCCGCGTCGAGGACCATGACCACCCGTCGACCGCGCACCTCGGCGACGCCTGGGAGCGCACCGACGAGTGGTACAACTACCGCACCAACCCGCGGGAGAAGGCCAAGGTCCTCGCCACCCTGGACGAGACCACCTACCAGGGCGGCACCATGAAGGGCGACCACCCGATCGCCTGGTGCCAGAGCTACGGCGGCGGCCGGTCCTTCTACACCGGCGGCGGCCACACCAAGGAGTCCTACGCCGACGAGGCCTTCCGCGCCCACCTGCTCGGCGGCCTCCAGTACGCCACCGGCCAGGTCAAGGCGGACTGCAAGCCCGGCAAGGACTACCGGAAGATCTTCAACGGCCAGACCCTGGACGGCTGGAAGCAGGCCGGACCCGGACAGTTCAACGTCAAGGACGGCACCCTGGAGACCGAGGGCGGCATGGGCCTGCTCTGGTACCAGGCCAAGGAGCTGAAGTCGTACTCCCTCAAGCTCGACTGGAAGATGCGGGGCGACGACAACTCCGGGATCTTCGTGGGCTTCCCCGCCTCCGACGACCCCTGGTCCGCGGTGAACAAGGGCTACGAGATCCAGATCGACGCCACGGACGCGCCCGACCGCACCACGGGCTCCGTCTACTCGTTCAAGTCGGCGAACATCAAGGCCCGTGACCAGGTTCTGCGGCCGCCCGGCCAGTGGAACTCCTACGAGATCAAGGTCCAGCGCGAACGCCTCCAGGTGTTCCTCAACGGAGTGAAGATCAACGACTTCACCAACAAGGACCCCGAGCGGAGCCTGACCGACGGCTACATCGGCCTGCAGAACCATGGCGCCGGCGACCAGGTCTCCTTCCGCAACATCCAGCTGAAGGAGCTGCCCGTCCAGGGCCAGTGAACGACGGCGGGCGGGGGACGCCGGACCCCCGCCCGCCGTCGTTCACTGGCCCTGGACG